>JBCCFC010001100.1:0-4608 GCA_039029935.1 Chloroflexota bacterium | reverse complement strand
TAAACTTAAGCGTATACAGGTAGGTCAGTAATCAGTATTCGGTACGTCGGTACTCGTATACTGACCTACCGAATACCGATCACCGACGTACCCACTCACGCTTAAGTTTACACTAATGCCCACTACACCATTCCCCTACAAATCATGTTCAAAGTGTTGTTAACCATTCGAGTTTTTAAAGTTCATTTGGGACTTGCCTCTGACATCCCAATCCCATTTGCGTTGCAGAACGCAGTCGCTTCCACTGACACCGAGACAGTAGGAATTCCCCCATTGATAAATAAATTTATTTTACTGACTCCGTGACTCTGGTGTTAATCGTACGTCTAAAAAGTGGCGATGATCCAGTTCCTGCAATCGCTCTAGTCCCAGCACCATCAAAGTCGCATGGATAGCCTCTGCTCGTTGGCGCAGTGGTTCGAGATGAATTCCCTGACAGATGGGTGGCAGCGTTCGCAATTTGGGCAACCCGCGTCGCAACATCTTGACCGCGCCAATCCAGTTACCGCGCTCGATCTGCAAAAAGGCAACCCCTACTTGCAAGAGTCCTTGATATAGCTGGCGAATCGGTCGCGTCTCACTGCGCCATGCCTCTTCAAACGACTCGTGTTGTTCAAAATAGTCGCAGCGATTGAACTCATCCACTGCCTGTTGAAGCAATGACGTCATGGGGCTATCCCAGCCATCAGGGTAACGTATTGCTGGTTGCAGGTGTCTTTTCAGCAGTGTAGAGGACTGGGTCAGAAACGATTGATGGGTCATCAACGCATCCATATCTTTCAGTCCAAGCACCATGTCGCTGAAAACAGTGTCCGCATCCTGCACTGTCCAAAGTAGATAAATAGATATCTGCCGTGTGTGCGCCTGACGGTTGCATTTTTGAATGGCCTTTAAAACATGGCGAGGGAAGACGAGATTCTCTCCATTTCGTTGTTCTGTGGTATCATCTGGGAACGAATGAGCGGGTTGCATACTTTTGTGTACCCCCAAATCAATGATGAGTAAACGCGGGAAGTGTTGCCAGAGAGCTTCTTCCCACGCAGATAGTGATTCAACAGAGCGTAGCTGACCACCGAGCGAGGACACGCTGCGGTCCAATACGCGCTTATCTAAAGGCGTGGAACGCGGATTGGCGGCTGGGCTATACAGTGCTTTGGGGTCATGGTTGGGTGTCCACAACAAAACAGTCGATATTGGTTGAACAAGCTGTGATTTTACCGTTGAAGAATCAGTCATTACATAATCCATGAAAGGTGTAGTATTCATGAGCGAAGCCCAAAATGAACAAGAATTGAGTTATGAAGAAGCCTATGCGCAACTGGAATCCATTTTGGCGCAGTTAGAAGCGGGTGATTTGCCGCTGGAACAGTAGATGAAATTGTACGAGTTGGGTTCCGCGTTGACTCAGTACTGTGCGCGTAAACTGGATGAAGCCGAGTTACGCGTCAGCCAGTGGAATCCCGATGGCTCGTTGACAGAAATCGGGGGAGCGTTGGAGCGTTGAAGCGTTGGAACGGGGGAGCGTTGAAGCGTTGGAACGGGGGAGCGTTGGAACGGGGGAACGTTGGAACGATTGAACAGTTCGTAGTACCCACTTCAACGCTTTTTCGTTTTCCCGCTCCAACGTTTTTTCGTTTTCCCGCTTTAACGCTCTAACGCTTCAATTGCAGGAAAATCGCTTGGTGGACAAATATCCACTGTTGCCGACCGTTGCTGTGCCAGCATACCACCATCCACGACAATGCGCTGTCCGGTGATGTAGTTGGCATCATCGGAGGCCAAAAAGACGGCGGCTCCGGTCATATCATCGGGTTCGCCAATGCGTTCGAGCGGGATATTGACGCCGCGCAGCTTTCGTTGCTCTGCCCCAAGACCGCTGGTGTCAATCGAGCCAGGGACCAGTGCGTTGATGCGCACACCATAGGGACCCAAGTCCAAGGCCAAGGCACGCGTCATGGCTTCGATACCGCCTTTGGTTGCATCATAGGCCACAAATGAGCGGTGTGCTTTGGTTGCGCCACCGGAGGACATGTTGATGATTGCGCCGTCCCCTTTGCGCGCCATGATGTGTGCTGCACGTTTACAACACAGGAATATACCTGTTAAATTGACACCGATAATCATGTCCCACCACGCTTTGTCGGCTTCCAGAAAGTGGATCATGGGGGACACTAGCCCAGCATTGTTCACCAGTACATCGACTGTGCCATAGGTGTCTACGGCCTGATCAAATAACGCATCCACCTGTGCTTCGTCGGCAACATCTGCGTTCACAGCGATGGCCTCGCCACCACTAGCGTTGATGTTCGCTGACACACTCGCAGCACCCTCACCGTTGATATCCGTGACCACCACTTTGGCACCCTCACGACCATAGCGTTCGGCAATCGCCTGCCCAATGCCCTTGGCCGCGCCTGTGACAATGGCAACCTTGCCTTCTAATCGTTGACTCGACATGTTTGTTTTTTCCTTTTTTGTTCTTTTATTCATCTAACAAAATGACAGATTCTTCATAATATCGAACCTGTCGTCCACTTAATTTTTCTTGGATAAGCTGATCAAACCAATCACGTTTGGCCTTGAGCGACTGGTCGTTGGCTAAAATGTCAAGCGGTGCGTTGAGACGCAGAACACGATTTTGGATCACAAAACGCGTGACACCCGCAGGCATCATGTACCCCTTGTTGGCGATGTCAATCACCATGTCGGGTTGGAATGCAGGGAAGATCACCAGTGCCACCAGATCATCATAGACAGACTGGAGTTCCTCCACATCCGTGGCAACGGTCCGCTCCACATCCCCCCATTCACCATAGCGCTCCACAAAATCTGCCAACGGCTGTAGCTGGTGATAACCAGACGAATCTATCGTATTGCTATCTTCTATATCGTTCTCTATATCCTTCTGTGCGCCATTTGCATGAAATTCAACCAGATACCCATGCTTATCCTCTCTTTGTGTCGAGGGTGTGCTGGCGGTGATAAAATAGCAAAGTGCCTTTTTTTGCGCCATCGCCTCTGGGAGCTGGCTAACTGGCATCTCTGTGATGTGTAGATCGGGAATACTGTGGACAAGCCGAAAGAACTCATCAACATTGGGGCCACGCACGGCATGATACCACGTATCGAGTGTTGCCTGCTCACGCTCCATATCCACAATCTGCACAACAAGATGTGGATAGTTCAACTGTTTGAATGCGGTAGAGCGAGTTGCGCCATCCAACACAATGTACTTTTCCTGGCTGCTATCTTTCACCTGTGCCACCAGCGGTGGGTTGGCAAGCAGATTGTCGGCCTGAAGCTGTCGTGATAAGCGTTGAACACGCAGGGCATTATAGCGTTCATGGGGGAAAACAGACTCGGTGCGCACGACGCGCAGAGATAAGCTCTCGGCAACGCGCTTGGGTTTGCTGTTGATATGTGCAATAATCTGCTCGGCAATATGCATCGACACATTGCGTTGCGAATTCAGGGTGCTTGCCCCAACATGCGGTGTCGCCAGTACCTTTGGGTGGCTCGTCAACGGACTCAGTACATGGGGTTCGTTGACAAAGACATCCAACCCCGCACCAGCGATTTGTCCGTTATCGAGTGCAGCCAGCAACGCATCCTCATCCACAATCCCCCCGCGCGAGGTATTGATTAAAAAGGCAGTTGGCTTCATCAAGGAGAGGGCCTCTGCATTAATGATGTTTTCTGTGGATGGGCGTAAGGGTAGATGCAGCGAGATAAAATCGGAACGACGCAACAGGTCAAGTAAATCCACCCGTTCCACATTCCATTCCTGTGCCAACTCTGGCGTCATGCGATTCTGGTTGACAAGGACATCCATCCCAAAGGCACGTGCCCGTTTTGTCACCTCTCGTCCAATACGCCCAAAGCCGACAATGCCAAGCGTTGCGCCCGACAACTCCATCCCCACAAACTGCTTTCGTTCCCATTGCCCAGCCTTCATGCTTTGATCCGCACTGTTGACATGACGAGCCGTACCCAGAATGAGGGCCATCGTGTGTTCTGCAACAGCCGTGGTCGCCGCATCCGGTGCATTTAGCACAGTGACACCCGTGGCTTTGGCGGCAGCCACATCGATGTTGTCTAGCCCAGCCCCTGCGCGGGCAATTAGCTGTAAGTGTTCGCCACGTTCGATGACCGATGCCGGAATAGAGGTCCGGCTGCGATTGACCACAACGTGGTAATCGGTAATCGTTGTCTCCAATGCTGCCGTCGTTAGCGCATCCCCCTCAATCACATCAACGTGGGCGTGTTGTTGTAGCAGTGCGATGCCATCAGGGTGAATCGGGTCGCAGATTAGAACCCGATATACCTCTTGCTCAAGCAAAACATTTTTTGAGTATGAGATCGATTCTTGTGTTGTTGGATTTGCAGTTTGTGTACTCATCGTAAATGATTATACGCCCCATTGCGATTTGTCCATTCGCCAGTGAATGGGTATATCTAGTAAGAAGCCAAGACAGCTATCTTTTGTCGCGGATTATGACACACTCTATTTTACGTGTCAAAATTAAAAGGAGACTAATCTGATGAAAACAATCAAAACGGCCCTCATGGGTCTTGGCAATGTCAATCGGAATTTGCTAAAAATATTTG
>JBCCFC010001099.1:0-4613 GCA_039029935.1 Chloroflexota bacterium | reverse complement strand
TCATCGGCGTAATCATCATCGAAATAATCACCCCATTCTTGTTCAATCTCTACATCCATCTCATCAGCTATTCGCAATATCCGCTTAACAGATTCGGTAACATTGATACTTCCTCCTTCTATCCAAATTCTGACCTGCTCAAGGACAGAGAAGATTAGATCATTATTTTCATCAAGATTATGAGCCTTTTCACAGATGTGGATGATTTCTGCCTGTTTTTCTTCAATCCCTTCTAAACAAAGATAGAATAGCTCATTTACAGTGATTTTTTCATAATTATACTCATGCATTTCTTCATAGCTTATCAATTCTTGATATGCCGTTATTGCATTAAAATACTCTTCTTTAATGATAAATAGTCTTCCTGCCGAAACAAGTGCATCCGCCACAAGCGTCTGAGTCGAATCATTTAATGAGGTGGCTTTTGCAAGTTTAGGAATTGCATCGTTAAAATTGGCACTCTGTATTAATGTATATGCCTCTTGGCGCAAGGCATCCGCTCGGATTAAATCAGCCTGATCTCCTAATTCATGGAGTTGTAATGTATTGTCAATGGCTACGGCTTTTTCAAATTGGTTCTGAGCCGCTTCTCGTTCCCCTTGCTTTGCGAAATTAAATCCAGCAGAAAGTAAATGCTGGACACGATTGCGTAAAACCCTTTCGGTTAGCGTTTGAGGTGATATGGGAATGTCATTATCTATACCAATAGGAATAGGATTAATGACGGGAACAGAAATCGGTTGATTTGCAGACAAGTCACGTAGATTGAGTATTTCGGCTTGCTCCAAATAGGTAACCGCGCTTGTGATCTGACCCGTGTAGGCAAGGGCCATTCCTGTCTCTCGCAGACGAAGTGCCTGAGCCTCTTGCATAAACGGTTGAAGTTCTTTATATGTGGGTATTGATATTTCGTTTTTGATACCAAACTGTTGACGCTCTCGGTCTGACAACAGCGGAATCGGACGTGAAATATGTGCTACGGCCCAGTGCAATAAATACTCCGGTGTTTCCCAGATGCGTATAGTTTTGTCTGCGCTACTGGATGCAATCAACTTGCCGTTGGGACTAAATGCTGTCGAGAGAATCGCATCTGCATGACCATGAATATCGACAACGTGTTGCTGGCTGTCGATATCCCATATACGCAGAAAATGATCAGCTCCCTCATAAACAATATACTGTCCATCAGGGCTAAAGCTTGCCGTGTGAACGCCTTGTATTTGGAGTTGGCTCTCTTCATCACCTGTTGTACTGTCCCAAATGCGCATCGTCTTATCTTTACTAACAGAAACGATCTGCGTTCCATCGGGGCTAAAGGTTGCAGAATTTACGGGTGCGGTGTGTTTTGTGAAGGCTCGGATTTGTCTGTTTTTGTGAATATCCCAGATACGTACTGTCTTGTCATCGCTGGCTGAAACAATCTTCATTTCTTCAGGACTAAATGAGACTGCGTTGACTACCCCTTCATGCTCGCCGAACTGTGCAATTTGTTCCTCTTGCTCTGTATTCCAGATACGGACGGTGTGATCACTGCTACCGGACACAACGTGCTTCCCATCAGGGCTAAACACGACCGCATTCACGGAATCTGTATGATTGGTAAATTGACTGATTTGCTGACCTGTATGTGTATCCCATAGACGCACTGTGTTGTCATGGTTTGATGGGGACAAGTCTATATCTTCGGGTTTATCCTTATATCCACTCCCCGAAACAAGATAGTGGCCGTCCGGACTAAAGGCAATCGTATTGACAGGTGAGGTATGCCCAACGAATCTGACAAGTTCTTGACCCATGTATGTGTCCCAAATGCGTATCGTGTTGTCATGACCTGCGGAGGCAATACGCTGACCATCAGGGCTAAAGCGTATCTGTTGAACAACATCGGTATACTGATTGAAGTGCATCCCAGCCGAGTGATTTTCGGTTGAGAGAAGCTGACTGACATTCCAGATACGGATGCCATCTTCGCCACCAGATATGACGCGTTTACCATCTGGGCTAAACTCTATATCCCAAATCTTTTGCCCGTGCCCATCCAATCTTAGTAGTAATTCTCCTGTATTTGCATTCCAAAGATGTATGCTGGTATCTGTTTCGCCACCCGAGACGATGTATTGCCCGTCGGGGTCGGGGCTAAACTCTGCTGAAAATACTTTATAAGGATGTCCAATGAGTGTAGTCGGTTCTGTCTGACCATCGAGAGTCCAAATTTTGATCATCGCATCATCCCCTGCTGATAGGATGCGCTTCCCATCAAAGTCATAAGCAACTGAGTTAAGAGAACGCTGATCATTAGATATGGCTTGATGCTGTTTCCCTGTACTCACATCCCAAGCTATAATCGCACCATCTTGACCTGCGGATAGAATATAGTTACCATCAGGACTAAACTGCAATGATTGAATAATTTTTGTATGACCTTCTTCATTGTAATTGTCAATTTGTAGCGTTAGTTTTCCAGTAATGGCGTCCCAAACACGTATGATTAAATCGCTTCCACCAGAAACAAGGCGTTTGCCATCAGGACTGTAGGCAATGGCCCATATGGATTCGGCATGCTCCTTCATCTCTTGGATTTGTTGTG
Organism: Chloroflexota bacterium; assembly: GCA_039029935.1. Classification (GTDB taxonomy): domain Bacteria; phylum Chloroflexota; class Anaerolineae; order Caldilineales; family Caldilineaceae. Next base: position 2,026 of record JBCCFC010001099.1, on the reverse strand, counting down.
GCTGATGATTTTGTGTGCCAATATCCCAAATACGTACAATGTTGTCTGCCCCAGCAGATGCGACATGTTGGTATTCAAGTGATGGATTGAAGTCTACGGCCCATACTTCACTCGTATGCCCATTAACTCGCTTGATGCGTTGGCCTGTGTATGCGTCCCAAATCTGTACAGAACTATCCCCGCCAGAGGCAAGATATGCTCCATCAGAACTCATACTGAGTGAATAAACTGGTTCAGTGTTGCCTTCTAGCTGTGTAATTGTTTCCCTTGTCGCTCTATCTAAAAGATGTATGGTGCGATCACTGCTGACTGCAATATATTCGGTGTCTGAGTCAGTGTCAGGGGGAGAGCCAGCAGAGCCAAAGGCAACTGATGATATTGGTGCAGGTTCATGAAATTCTGCAACTGTACTCTCTGTGATCCTATCCCAGATGATGACTGTACTGGCTTCGTCTCCAGATATAATGTACTTATCATCTTGGCTAAATGCGATGGATGTAATGGCGGCACTGTGTTCATATTGGTGCAGATTTGACATCTGATCTGTTTGCCAGATTCGCACCATAAAATCGTTACCTCCGATAGCAAAAATAGTGCCATTGTTACTAAATGCGACAGAATTTATGTTGGATAACAAATTGGATTTTGGGTTAATCTGTTCACCGGATGTTGCATCCCATACGAGCAAAGTTTGGTTTTTATCTCCTGAGATAATTCGGCTACCATCTGGACTAAAGGCAACCGTTTGAACTGCACCAATATGCATATCAAGAACCCTGGGTTCCTTAACCGTGTCAACGCGCCAATTCCATACACGAACCGTAGTGTCGTCACTAGCGGATACAACCTGTTGACCATCGGGGCTGAAGGCAACGTCGTTGACAGCATCTGTATGGCCGCTCAGAATCTTTTGCTGCTTACCAGAGTCTACCGCCCATATGCCAACTGTGCGATCATCGCTTGCCGACACAATATATTGACCATCTGCACTAAATGCAACTGCGTTGACAGCATCGGTGTGACCAAAGGCCACCCACGCTACCTTAAATTCAGGAATTTCCCACAGCCGTATCGTTTTGTCCGCACTGGCAGAGACAATGTATTTGCCATCGGGACTAAAGGCAATGCTTGTTATTGTGTCTTGGTGACGTTGGGCTGGGTCGGGAATGGTGCGTACCCAAGCAGAATTGTCCTTGGCAGTTTTTAAGGCTGTGTAGGTATTGGCCGTGACATAGCCATCTTGCGAGAGTGTTGTCAACATCGAATCTCGTGCCAGTATGAGTGATTGATCACCAATCCTTTTGTTACGATAGAGTAGTAATTGGGCCTGTCCAGATAAATTCTCCGCTTGGATTTGCCTTGCGGCTTTTTCAGCTTCTGCCTCAGATTTAATAGCTTCTTGCTCTTTTTCTTTTGCTAAATTGGCATTGGCATCTGAGGTTGCACGAGCCTTATTTGCCCTATTGACATTAGCATCTGAGGTTGCACGAGCGTCATTTGCTATATTTGTACGTTCAACAGCGCGTTGCCATTGATTAAATGCAAGTCGTGCTGCAAAAATTGATATGAATAAAAGGAATGAAACAACTATTAATGCTTGGAGTCTCTGGCGTGCACGCTTTCTCGCTTCGTTCAATCTCTGCTCATTTTGAATACGTGTTTTCCAATTAAGTAATACAGGTCCTAGAGTGTCATGTAATATTTCATATTGTGGCGTGTTGTCAGCTCTAATTTCTCCTCTCAATAATCGCCAATCTTCTAGCTGGGAAATCAACATCTCAATGGTTTGTTCTGTTGCCATTAGGTCTGATTGCTCTGCGTACTTCACTAACTCTTTTATGGTTAAAGAAATTTTTGTTCCCGAAGGTGTAACTAAGCGATCAAAGACGCAAGCGGCTAATTCTTTCTCGTTCTCAGTCAACTTCTCCAAGGTATCTTGAAGATAATTTTGAACTATGTCTTTCGTACCACCTAAACTCTCCAGTGTAGTTCCCCTTATTTGCAGCTTGTCTTGACAGAACTTTGG
>JBCCFC010001098.1:0-4622 GCA_039029935.1 Chloroflexota bacterium | reverse complement strand
TGTTCATTGAATACCCCCAATTTGACCCTGTTTATATTCATTGAACAAACAAATTAGTCCTACACTCAATACATTTTCAGATTTACTACATGTAATCAATAGCAATCCTGAGTGGCGACAACAGCTAGTGACAGCATTGTTTCCGGATATTGATATCCAGAAAACGCTTGAAACATTGGTAGAGACCAATCGTCTGCTACGAGAGGATATTGCCTTAATTCAAAAACGGCTAGACCGTCTTGAAGATGATATGGCTGAAGTCAAGCGTGACATAGCAGTATTAAAGACAGATGTCGCAGAGCTAAAGACGGATGTCGCAGAGTTAAAGCTCGGTATGGGTGATCTACAGAGTTCTGTTGCAAAGCTTAAAGGCGACAACTACGAGAATCAAGTACTCAACAAAATGGACTCGATTTTCGGGTTTGTATTGCGTCGCGGTCGTAAGGCTCGTAACGAAATCAGTGACCATTTGGATGAAGCCGAGGAATCAGGTGTTATCTCAGAGCATGAGAGTGAACAAGTGCATTCTTCAGATATACTCTGGCAAGGTATCTCTAAAAAGACCAAACAGCCACTTTTTCTTGTGGGCGAAACTTCATGGCTGGCAGAACTTCATGACGTTGAGCGAGCTGTAAAGCGCACCCAGATTGCGCAGCGTGCAGGGCTACAGGCTGTGTCAATGGTTGCAGGCCAAAAATGGACACAGGAGGCGATTGAAGCTGCGCAAGCACATAACGTTGTTCGAGTCCGCGAATTTTCGATTGACAAAGGCTCGTGGGCAGCGGCGGGGAGTCAGTAATCGGTGAGTCAATAATCGGTGAGTCGGTAAGCGGTGAGTCGGTAAGCGGTGAGTCAGTAATCAGTAACTGAATACCAACTTACCGACCCACCGATTACCGAGCTACCGACCCACCGATTACTGACCTACAACACCACCTCCCGCCCCGACTGCCCACTCTCCAACAACGCCTCCATCATCTCCTGCACAATTAGCCCATGTCGTAAAGGTGCTTCACAAGGGACACCATCCGCAATACAGTCGATAAAGTGACCCGCAATTACATCCCACGATTGACCACGTTCATAGCGCGGGATATTGATGGCGATGTCCTGCGGCGCACCGTTGACCGTGCGATACATCATCAGCGGGTTGAGCGTGGCTCCACTCTCTGTGCCAAATAGCTCAATTTGCAACTCTTCGGGCTGATGCGACGCCCAAAAGCTCTCCACCTGCAAGCCCGCACCATTCTCAAAGCGGATAAAGCCACCCGCATAATCATCGGCCGCATATTGCTGATAAATCTCTTTGTCCGGCACACTATAATGCCAATAGCCCTGACCACGGGGTCCAAACTTTGCGCCAGCAACACCTGTCACACTAACGGGCTTGGGTCTACCCAGCAGCCACCACGCCGAATCCAGCACATGCACACCCATGTCACGGAATGCACCACCGCCTTCACGGATAAAGCCCATGTTCCAATAGGGGATGCCGCTGCGACGGACACTGCGCGCCCGTGCATAGTACAGTTCTCCCATCTCATTCTGTGCAATCAGCCCACCCAAGTGCTGTACACGCGGGTCAAAGCGCGTCGAAAGCGACATCATGTTGACCACGCCTGCCGCCTCTGCTGCTTCCACCAAACTTTGCGCTGCCGCCACCGAATCCGCCAACGGCTTTGTGACCATCACGTGCTTATCATTGCGCACCACCTCCAACGCAATCGGCACATGCAACTGGTTGGGTGTCCCCACAAAGACGGCATCAATCTCTGGGTCCTGACACATCTTTTTGTAATCTGTATAAAACTTGATAGGCTCTGGCAATTCCTTGGCAAAGTCCTGCATCCGCTCTTCCTGAATATCACACAATGCCACAATGCGCCCACGTGAATTGTTGGACATGGCACGTGCGTTGGGCTTGCCGATGCCCATGCCGACGATGGCAATTCTTACTTCATTCATTTTAGCACCCTATATTTTTAATGAATTTGCCGATAACGATGTCTACCGACCTCAATAACGATAAATGCTTGCTGGAGTTGGCCTTCTGTATACAGCTCAAGAACTCTTTTGAGTTCGTCATGAATACGATCTTGGTTTGATGGTAGCATCCGAAGATAAAGGACACCTGCACCGAGCTTTTGAACAAACACTAAATTCCCAAAATCTCGATCTCGCGTGACAAAAATTTGTTGTTTTTCCTGCGCTAATTGCAATAAATGATTGTCTTCTGCCGTTGCAAGGCCAATTTCTGAAACACGTACAACATCATGGCCTAACTCAATCAAAAATCGAGCCGTCGCTTCCCATACATTTTGGTCAAGTAAAAATTTTAACTTCATACTGTTACCAATGCTGATGCAAAGTTGACTTCTTCGGTTGAAACTAATGCAATTGCATATTCCATACATGCATGAATATCGTCAATTTTTAAGTCAGGATAATAATCAATCATGATATCCTGAAATGATATTCTAGCATTGATTAGCTCTAAGACTTCTTGGACGGTAATCCGTGTCCCTACCACGCATGGCTTTCCAAATCTGATTTTGGGATTAATGCTAATTCTGTCCATATACGTACCTATCTCCATATTGTTACCTATAGCTACTAAATTACCACTTGCACAACCCATCCTGATGTCGCGTCACAGTAGAGCAAATCGCTTTCATCCTCCAATATGCCCTTCGACAATCCATGAGGCTCCGGCTCACTCTCTGGAATGACAATGCGGTCCAACTCCTGCCCATTGTTGACATCGAGCTTGACGATGACGCGATCACCTGTATGAACGACCCAAAGGCCATCTCTGACGCGCACGACGCCATGCCCACGCTCGTGGGGGAGGTCAATGACCTGTTCGATTTCCCACGTGTCAATGCGGACCTTGCTTACGGTCTGGCTTTTGAGCGTGGTGAGCCAGAGGATGCCCTCTTCAAAGGGATCATATTCGATGCCATGTGTGCCACCCGGTTCGGGGTTGCCTACATTGGTCGGGTCAGGGAGCAGCCAGCGGTCCATTGTTTGACCCGTTGCTGGGTCCACTTTGAGAATTGCACCCGCTTTGGGCTTGGCATCGGTTTCGCGTGCAGGACGCCACAACTGTGCAGCCCCATTGGCCGCTAACCACAACGCCCCACCACCGATAGCCATCCCGCTGGTGTTGGATGACTCGCTGGGGATGTCCCAAATCAACTTGGTGACACCGTAGCCACCGTAATGGCCGACCTTTTCGGGTGGTTCAGTTAATTCTACGAGAGCCAAGCGGTCGGTGATTTGGTCTGCGACCCATAGCCCCTCACTGGTAGCCTGGAGTCCATTGGGAACGGAGTATGGTGAACGAAATAGTTTTTTTATCTGCTTTGCCATGATCGTGTCCTCCTGTTATGGTCTTACGTAGGTTAAGAAATCAATACATGTCGATAAGTTTACCTTGTCTCCACATTCATGGCAATCTACGATAGCGGCATGGGTTATAGTCATGCGACATATTTGGCATCTGTGGTTCATCACGATAGAATTTGTTATTGAATAGGCAAGTATAAATCAGTATCACAGATTGGTTATCTGTGACGCAGGTAGCCAACCTGCGATACTGTCCAGAACGATAGATTACTGTCGTCAATGAAAGAGAGTTAACCATATGTCTACAACAATCCATAACATCCACAAAGAGACAGGCGCAGGATGGGAAATCCTTGCACAGTCTGGTTATAGCGGCGAAGTCAAAGACGATATCGCCTTTATCCACAACGGCGGCGTCAACCTGATGCCACCCGAGCGTGAGGTCCTTGCCCAGCTAGACAGTTTAGACCAATGGTGTGAGTGCGCCATCCATCTCCAATGCTCTGGGGGCAAAGACCTGCTCTCGCTCTGGAACTTGGGGGCAAAACGGCTAATTGGTGTTGATATCAGCGAGACGTTGTTGGGGTATGCTGCTCAGAAATCAGCGGCGTTGAATGCACCTGCGACATGGCATTGCTGTGATATTTTGGATGCACCTGCGGAACTGGACGGAACTGCTGATTTGGTCTATACAGGCAAGGGTGCATTGCCTTGGATGGTCGATATTGATGCGTGGGCGGCGGTCGTCGCACGTTTGCTCAAATCAGGTGGCTATTTCTTTGTCTTTGAAGGGCATCCAATGACCAATCTCTGGAGTCGTGATGTCGATTCATTGCAAATACGCACGGATGGCGCAAGCTACTTCCCCAACGAAGCTGTCGAGAACCCAGGCTTCCCTGCCTCCCGCCTGACCCGGGTACTTGGCGAGCAGACCAATCGCCCTCAAATGGTCGAGCGTATGTGGCGACCAAGCGAGGTCCTCAACGCGTTGACCAATGCTGGATTGCACTATGTCCACTTTGAAGAGTATCCCTTGCTCTTTTGGGACCAATTCGATATGCCTAAAACGTTGAGTGACCGCTTACCCAACACCTATTCGATACTCATGCAGAAATGAGAAAGCTTGTCAGCTTGTCAGCATTTCAGCACTTCAGCAAGCTGACAAGCTGACAAGCTGACTGGCTGACTGGCTGACAAGCTGACAAGCTGACTGGCTGACAAGCTGACTGGCTGACAAACTGATTTTATACTTTCCTATCCAACGAAAAATTTTG
>JBCCFC010001097.1:0-4627 GCA_039029935.1 Chloroflexota bacterium | reverse complement strand
CAAACTCGTGAACCAGCCCGCACGTGGCCCAGAGGGCACCCCTGCTAACTAAACGGGTATTTTATTTTGTGGATTGGTCTTAAATGTCGATTTTCAGGTTGCCCTTATGAATTTGATTTCGCAGAAATCAGATCAAGTGCTTGCCGCTGAAAATGATTACGCAAAGTGTCATCTATGACGGTCACCGCAAGCTCTTCGACGATAGTTCGTGCCGTCACAAAGGCTGTTTCGGCCTCTTCGTGATTTCCCGCGCCTTGGTATACCTGTCCTAGCGCATGATGTACCCGTCATAAATCCATCTGAACACCCTGTGTACGGTATAACTCAGGTAGCTTGGCTCTGCCTCAAGAATAGCAACAACACTGCAAATACCCACGACACAGTTGTCCTACGGGAATAATTTCTCCCTCGCCGTCTCATACCCCACATTCCAGCCCTCACCAGAACGCCAGTCTACCTCTAAGAAAGCTCCAGCCTGTTTACAGCCTCGGTCGCCCCACCATTTATCTTCCCAATCACCCCACGAGCCGGGGTCACAGAAGCCGATACCACCCGCGACGTAACCATCGCCATCAAAGCGGTGTTGGTCATCGGTGAATTGATATTTGAGCTTGATGTCACCACGCACACTGACAGCGCAGACAACTTTGCCATGAACGGCGGGATGGAGCAGACCACCATAGTTATTGCCACTGCCTTCGACGATGAAGAACCACGCCGCAATTTCTGCATCAGCCTTGAGGTCCACCAGACAGCCTTTCTTGATGAGCGTCAGTTTGTTGACATAGGCACGTGTATAGAAGCCTTTCATGACAACACTTTCAAAATCGCCTTCGCTCTGTGGTTCGCCCAATGAGGGTTCGCCCACGGCTGGCTCTGCTTCGAGATCGTCGGCAATCTGGTCAAGGGCGTCGGCAAAGTTGAATTTTAGCACTTCGCTCTCGGTGTCAATCACACCAAAGATGGCGTCACCGCCCACTTCAAGCTCGTTGTGTCCCATGCTAAACGTGCCATCAAAGCTCATGCCAATGTAGTTGAGCCGTCGCCCGATGCCTACCACGGCGGACCCGTTGTCCACATCCATTGACCCCAGTTTGAGGCCATAGAGGGTGACACCGCCTTCAAATTGTGGCGTCGTGGCGTTGATGAGCAGGGTGGCGTCAAATGAGTCCAGTTTCTCCTTGAACTTGCTGCTTTCAACCCCCGCTCCTTGGATGATCAAGTCGCCATGCCGTTCAATCGAGAGGGTCATACGTTCGGCATAAAACATTGGTGGCTCCTCCTCTTCGTGGACAGGTGAGAGATGGTTGAGCGGCGAAACGTTGTCTGGGTTTTGATTGCGCCCTTTGATTTCGGCTTCCAGGCTGACACGGAATTTCTTGAACTGAACCTGCAAGCCCTCGCCTTCACGTTCGAGCACACCGCGCAATCGTCGGAAGTTGATGCCGCGTTCGGCCAACATGCCTTGGGTACGGCCACCCACATTGTCTTGGTCGAGCAATAGCGTGATGTCCTCGTCAGATAGATCATCCAAGATGTCAGTAGTTTCGTGAAAATCAAATTCCCCATGTTCGCTTAAGATAATGCCATACTGTTGTTCATAGACTGCTGCTGCCGTTGCATTGATGTTGAGCTTGCTTGACCATGTAGCAAAGTCCTCAATGGATGGTTCACCTGCCTGCGTTTGTGCCAAGGCACGGAAGATGGCGGCACCGGAACTAAGCCCGATGTACGCCCCTGTCACCTGTGGTTCAATCACGGTCGCTGTGTCCAGTTGGAGAATTTGCAGCCTTTGACGCACACTGCTGATCTGATCCTGTGTCCAGTCACTAATGTCACTGGCGGGTGTGTCAGGCAAATCGGGCTTGGGAATCTGGTTGACGGTGGCGTTGGCAACGTTTTCGGCGACATCCTCGGCCTTGTCAAAGTATTTGTCGGGGACAAAGCGTTGGTCACGGAAGCCCACAAAACGCCCCACAAGGCTGGCGGCATCATAGGCATGAACCAAATGATCATAGTCAAACGAGATGTTGATGCGTCGCAGTTTGACCCATTCTTTGCTGACACGAGGCTGGCTGGCAAATCCGGTTAGGGTGGCATCCCATGCCGCCATCACAATGTGGTCGCTGGTTTCCGGTGCATCAACATGGATTGGGCCAAAGTATGGCGCAACCAATGCACCGCGTAACCCGACAAAGCCGTCTGTGCCCCATGTACTGGCGTCTGGCTGTGCCACAATGGTCGCAGCCGTATCCCACACAGGCGTCTCGCCATTGTTTATGCCAAACCAATCGCTGAGACGGAAACGTGACATCAAGAAGGGGAAGTCTTGGAACCGATAGTCGGGGCGGTCATATTTGGGGCCGCTACGTGGGTCGTCGTTGAAATTGCCGTCGGGGTCAAAGGCCAACTCGGCGGGAATCACGGCTCCGTTTGCATCTAATGCCAGATGGGGCAACCCTCGTAAATCCCCTAACAGCCATAGAATGGTTGGCTCGTCTAGGGTCTGACGGAACTCGGCATTACCAAAGCGTGTGTTGACATCCCAATAGTCAAGCGTGTGCTGTTGTTCATCTACCGGGATACGTCCACCGCCAATACACGCGGCCTCGCTAAAATCACCCTCATGGTTGAGATCATGGGTCAACCATACATCCACCAGATGCACACTGATATTGCTGGGGAAGGGCAAGTCTACCCAGCCGCTGATGTCGCGTTCATAAAGACCGTTGTCCAAGAAATGGAGGTCAAAGCGTTCCGGTGTGAAGGGATAGCCATGAACGGTCATATCCGTGTCCGGCTCAATCACGGGAATTTGCCGTTGGCTGATGCCTGAACGACGCAGATAGGTGTCCATTGCCACGTTGTCAAATATCGTGGCTGTACCACAGTTGGCCCACGCCAGTGTTGCGCTGCTGACACGACGATTTAGCCCTGGTTCTAGCTCGCCAAGCAATGAGCCACCCTCAAAGTTGACAGGCATTTGGGCATCTGGTCGGGGTTGCCACAGGATCGTCTGCCCTACACCATCCACAATCGTTGCCACAACATCGGGCGTACTCAGCATACCCGCATAGAACTCCCATGCACCCGCGACGAGCGCAAAGGCATCCCAATCAATGCCATCAGTCATGTTGACAGCGGTGAAGAGATCACCACGTGCGCCAATCTCAAGGCTATCAAATGTTCCCTCTGCTGTCCCTAATTTGTTGCCCTCAACCGTCTGGTGGTAGATGACGTCCAGTGTCCCTGCGCCCGTGCTGCCGCTGACAATCTGACTGTTGCGGATGGCAAACTCGGCACTATCCACCGCCACACGCATGGCATAGGGATAGGCTGTTGTCCACGCCACATTGAACTCGGTTGCAAAGTCACCCGCCAGCCCTGCTGCGGTGATGGCTGTACTTGCGCTGCTATAAATGGTACGCAACAGGCCATCGTTGTGGAGTTCATCCTGTGGCAACGCGGCATAGGGAGAGCTGACCTTGGACCACGCGCCATTTTCGTTGTACCGATTCCGATGTTTCAGGCAGGTCGTCGTCATGGTAATGCCATCTTCATCGATTGAGACCTTGCCAAGCGGCACAATATCAACGGGCAATGTCTCCAGCCGGAACCCGATGGCAGGTGAAGCACAGTTGTGTTCATCACCTGCCGTTGCATCCACCGTATACTCAAAGCGCAGGTCTTTGGTGATGGTTGCATCGGAGAAATCAAACTGCCCTAACTCCTCACCATTATCATCTACAACCAACACCTCATCCGGTAAGTCAAGGACAATATCGGCATTCGATGTTTTATGGTTGAAGGCGGGCTGAAGGGTGAGGGTGGTAATGCGATACTGTAGTGACGCTTTCCCCTGAAGTGTCAGCGCACCACCGGGCAACGTTGTTAAATCCACCTCGACCGTGCCACTACAGACATAGCCATCCGCATTGACGGTCAAATTGTTAAAGGCAACGGGAACGGCGAGGGTCTCTTGGGCTGTCTCAAGCGACACCCATCCCCCACCACTGACGTTGCGCGGCCCGACACCGCCATCCAAGCCTTCGACCAGTATCTCAAAACCACCCCCAAAGATGAACGGGTAATCGGGTGGGTTCATATGCGCTGCGGGGCTACATTGGGTACCAGGGAATGTCGGAATACTCACACCTCGATTGTGTGTGTACACGTTCTGGGCGATGGAAAGGCAGGTGTTGGCACGACGTGGCTCAGTGTAGCCAGTAGGCTCGCCATCGCGTTGTCGGAATGTAAGTACCTGATAGTAGTAACAACCATGTTGTGCGCTGCTATCTTGATAGGAAAGGATTGTTTCGGGCGTCTGGAGAATGGGGGTAATCTGGATAAAGTTACGGTCGGCCTGTTGGCTGCGGTAGACGGCAAAATAGGTCAGGCTATTTTCAATCATAGAGATAGCGTCAATCATGAGAGATGTACCCGATGTTGCATTCCATGTTGGGTCGTTGAGCCATGAAAGTTCGACAAGCGGTCGTGTTTCACCTGCATAGAGTCGATGGCGACGTTGTTCCGAATTTTTTAAGATTCACAGATTTCAGAATCATTGGTATTCACTGAAATACCTTGTTGTTAAATACAATAGTTATTTTCTATGATTCAATGATTT
>JBCCFC010001096.1:0-4629 GCA_039029935.1 Chloroflexota bacterium | reverse complement strand
GAATTTGTCAAGGAACGACTTAGTTGATAGTTCGTTGAATGAATACACGTTACCTGATAGTGTCAAATATATTAATTTGAGCGAGAATGATCTGACGGTTTATCCTGTCACTGCACTCAATGGCAAAGAAAACCTTGAAATACTTGACCTCAGTTTTAATGAACTAAGATTTATTGATGTAAACATTCTGAATCTGACCAACTTGGAGGAACTTGACCTTGGATACAATCTAACCCAAATTACAGATCAGACGCTGTTGGACTTTGTTAATACATATGACCCTGACTGGTATCATACACAGACTGTTCCACCAGACGGCTTGGATGTGGATTTGAATTCAAGAACCAAGGACAATGCTGTGCTTATATGGCAACCCATCTTCTTTCAGAGTGGAAATAGCTCCTATCAGATTGAGATACGCCAAAACGGTGTGGTCGTTGGAGTGTCTATCATTGCTGATACCCAAACGGATAGTTATGGGCTCTCCGATCTCACACCCGCAACAACATACGAAATTCGTGTGAAAACGATTACAAGTCGTGTTGAGCAGAGTAGTAAGCCTGAACTAATTGAGAGTGACTATGGAAACACGATTCGGTTTACAACACCAACTCAAGGCCCGCCGCCTGAATTAATCGCTACTGAAACAGCGAAAGCCGTTGGGACGGCAACGGCACAGGCAATAGCCACAGAAATGGCACAGGCAATAGCGGCAGAAACGGTAAATGCTGTTGCGACGGCACAGGCTATCGCAGACGCAACGGCTACAGCTAGTTGGGTGGATCAGGGGCCACCACAAGAATTATTAGCAACTGAAACAGCGAAAGCGATTCAGACAGTAACGGCTCAGGCTGAGAGAGCAACCGCAGTATATATAGCGACTCAAACTGCGTTAGCGGCTCAAACTGCGTTAGCGGCTCAGACCCAGACAGCAACAGCTGTTGTAGCGACTCCAACAGCTACACCAACTCCAACATCTACACCAACTCCAACAGCTACACTAACTCCAACAGCTACACCTGCTTTACAGGAACCACCTGATTTATTATTAACGCTTGTAGCAGCGACTCAAACGGTAGCTGCTCAGACTGCAACGGCTTGGGCTGAGACGGCAACTGAAGTACCAACTGAAACAACTACAGATACACCAACAGTGACAGCAACACCTTCACATACTGCAACAGGTGAAAATACACCAACGCCAACTTTGTTGTCAACTGCAACATCAACCATATCGCCGACATCGACGCCAACGACGCACTCAACACAAGTCACTTCAACTGCAACCAATATCCCTCCTACATCGACACCTACCAGTACAACGACGCCTACTGATACGGTGACGCCTATGAACACGACGACGCCATCGGCGACTGTCACGCCATCGGCGACTGTCACGCCATCGGCGACTGTCACGCCATCGGCGACTGTCACCCCAACCACTAACCCTACTGAGCCATATAACGATAATTGTGGAGACGCAACCTATTTTCCAAGCTCAGGTGTGCCATACTCACAGGCGTTTGAGGATTTAGGTGATGTTGATTGGTGGGAATTCCCAGTTTCGCCCAATAAGCTATACATGTTGGGGGTAACGATTCCTGAGCATTCCAAGGCAGATGTCGCGTTAGAGTCATACACCAATTGTGATGCCTCAGAGCCAATCGACGCATGGAATGAATCTCATACCCGTGAAGTCCGTCTACCGCTTCCAACAGTAGCAGTGGAAAGCCAATACTTTGTGAAGCTCAAAAACGCTGCCATTAATACAGGTGAAGCGAACTTTGATTACAACATTTTTGTGGGTCCTGTCGATACTGACTTATTAGTCGGCAGAGTGATTATCGTAGCTGGACGCTCTGATGATGACGACATCCCCCAAGACAAGATTGACAACACGGCGGTTAACGTTCATCGGTTTTTTGAAACGAAGGGTGTTCATGTTGATGATATTCGGTTCCTTTCAACAAATTCAACGTTAGAAGGACATGATAGAGAGGCCACACGTGCCAATCTCATCGGCAGCACAGAGTGGGTCAAAGACCGAGTGAGTGCCAATCGCTCATTGATACTCTACCTAATCGGTAAGGCCGCGGGCGGTGAGTTTTATATTGATAAAGTCAATAATGAGAAAGTATCAATTAGTGATTTGGATACGTGGCTAACGCAGCTACAAAATGAGGTTCCTGATCTCCAAATCAATATTATTATTGACGCAAGCAATGCTGGGCAGTTTGTAGGTCCGGGTGCTAGTGGTAGTGAGGAACTCCAATCTCGTCAGGCGAGCAACGCTGGTATTAGTAAACCCAATCGGTTAATTATCACCTCAACGGGAACAGATTCAGAGGCAGTTACATCTGATAATGGCATGACGTTCTCCGATGAATTTATCAGCCAACTCTATACAGGCGTAAACTATCTAGTTGCGTTCCAGAAAGCAACGGACCATATCTTGACACAGCGACCCGACATGGAAGAGGCACAATTACCGATGTTAGATGCCGATGGAGATGGCATTGCAAATGAGTATACGGATGATCTTTTGACCATAGATTTTACACCCATAACAGAGCCGAATGTCCCATTAATTTCGTATCTGCCTCAAATTACTTCCGCAGCGTATGAGATAGATGTATCGTGTATTTTAGGCAGTAAAAACGAAATCAAACTCATCGTTGAGGTAAGCGATTCTGAGGACAATGCTAACATTGATGTGCAGGCAATTGTAGAGCTGCCTGAAATACTGGCAGGTTCATCTAGTATCAACTTCACTCAAGACCCTAATCAGTCGAATCGCTACGTGGGCGTATATGACAATGTTACCGAAATGGGGCAATATCGCTTTATCATCAAGGCTGAACGGACAACAGATGGGTTAGAGTCGTTATCACATATTTTGGAATTAGATGTTGATACGAACTGTGATATTTATTCAGTTTTCCCCGACAATTACGAAGATAACAACACCTGCTCCAATGCGACTCACATTGACACGGATAACACCCACTACACCAACACCTTCCACGAAACCGACGATACTGACTGGTTTACGTTTGCACCACCAGAAGCCGGAGCGTATCTTGTGGATATCTATGTGCCACCGAGTTCACCCGCTGAAGTGGATGTTGCCTATGGCGTGAGTTGTAATGCCGTGCAACAGAATGTGCAGGGGCGCGGTGTCCGTGCCACACAGGGGGATAATTTTAGAGTTGAAGCTGAGGCGGGGCAGATATTCTATCTGAGGCTTCACAACCGCGAACGTGACATCTTTGGGGCGCATGTATCCTATGAGTTGTCAGTACGTCAAGTGAACAAACCGCCTGATAATGAAATACAAACCGGTAATGACGTGCAGACCAATGGCGCGGTGATTATTCTAGCTGGACGACATTATGCCAACGATCCACTACAGTCTAACATTAATAACACTGCACAGAAGGTGTATGACCTTTTCTCAGGCAGTGGTGTTCCAGATGATAATATCCTGTTTCTCTCTACAGACCCATCCTTGGATGGGCATGACAAAATGGCGACGGCGTACAATCTGGAGGATGGGATCACCAACTGGGCACTTGAGCGTGTGAGTCCATACAAGGCATTGACCCTCTATCTCATCGATCATGGTGACAAAGACCAACTTTATTTGGATGGGACACAGAACGAGTATGTCACCTCAAATGATTTAGATGAATGGCTCCACGAGCTCGAATCTAAAGTGTCCAATCTCTATGTCAATGTGATTGTCGAAGCCTGTCACTCCGGCAGTTTTATCGATCCCGCAGGAGGGAGTATTAGTAGAACAGATCGTCTGATTATCACGTCTACCAATGTTGAACTTGATGCCTATGTCCATGAGGATGGTATCCTATTCTCTGATGAATTTATTGAACGCCTGAAGATGGGAGATCATGTTGCAAATGCATTTGAAAGGGCACAGGAGAGAGTACTTGATATTAGAAATAGCCGGGAACAGGAACCTTGGTTTGATGGCGATGGCGATGGCAAGGAAAACGAAGTGGCAGATGCATTTGTAGCTGATGACCGTGGGTTCCTCATCTCAGGGACATTCCGTCCAGGTCGGTCAGCCAACCACACATCTAATGAGGACACAGATGAGCAATGGCCCCCCTACATCATCAACCCGTTGCCACCAACACCCGTGACCAACCCACCCAGCACATTCCAATTGAGGGTCCACGACGACCAAGCCGTTGCCGATGTCTGGGCCGTCATCTATCCACCCAGCTATAGACCACCCGCCAGCGATGGCAGGCTCAACAGCGATGATGCACTAGAGCGGGTATCACTGCAACGGCGCGCTGACTTGGGTGAAGGCTGGTATGAAGGCCAGTATCCCGATTTTGACCAAGAGGGCGTCTATCGGCTGGTGGTTCATGCAACGGATAGCGATGGGTTGTCGGCGCGGCCAGTGGTGTTGCGTGTGGATACAGCACCGAATCGGGTTTTTCTGCCAGTTATTAGCCGATAGTATCGAGCAGTCTGCCGAGACCTCCGGAAGGTGAATATAAGACACAGCGATGTGAAATTTTTAAAAATTTCACATAGCTGTGTCTTATATTCACCTTCCGGAGGTCTCGGCAGACTGCTCGATACTATCGGCTAAAAACT
>JBCCFC010001095.1:0-4633 GCA_039029935.1 Chloroflexota bacterium | reverse complement strand
TTCCCGTATGTGTAGGCTAAAATCCGTTCCCTGACTCAATCCACTGTCGTATTTCCAGTATACACCAATAGTGTAATCAAAGATTACGAAAAATCTCCGAAAATCCTCTGAGCTTCTACCGATTCTGCAGTGCAAATTCTCTACCGACCCTCCGAACACGCTCCGAAGATCAAAAAATTTTTCAGAACACTGTACAGTTTTTCGCACAAAACGGAGCGTTTTATGGTTTTTCAGCGTTTATCAAAGTGGCAAATCTGTTAGAATTTGGTATGATAAAGAACTTGTTCATTAATATTCGCTTACTAAATATGAAATCATGTCATATAGCTGGTCGTAGCAGAGAGGAGCAATAGATGCAAACACAGAGTACTGCACCACCACCAAGTTTGAAGAACAATGTCAAGAAGGCACTGGACCACTGGCATAAACCCAATAATGGCAAAAGCACAATAGAAAGTTTATATCTCTTTCGCGAACGCTTGCGAGATACACAGCAAAACCATCGCCGTGTCACCAACGATATTATTCTGAGGGGGATTCGTCGGCTTGAAGGGGATCGTGGAGACTGTGCTGCCTATCTTCAACAACGCTATTTAGATGAAAAAAGCGTTGTCGCCCTTGCTCAGACGCGTAATATGAGCCAGTCAATGGTCTTTGATTTGCAAAAGTTGTCGATTGAGTGGTTGACCAACACGCTTTGGGACATGGAACGCGCCAAACGTCAAGAACGACAGGAGCGCTTGCTCAAGCACCTCGAAGCCCCTACGTATGCCAACCTTGTGGGTGTCGAAAAAAATCAGGATGCACTGTTGACGCAACTCGATACAGCCAACGCACCTTATATTGTGTCGGTGACTGGTATGGGTGGTATGGGTAAAACAGCGCTGGCCGATAGTTTGGCGCGACGGGTGATTGCCGAGGGCCAGTTTGATGAAGTGGGTTGGGTGACGGCGCGCCAGCAGCAACTTAACTTTTTGGGGCAGATTGAGTTGGTGACACCCAGCACGGCCCAGGATAATGCAGTAGATATAGGGGGAGATACAGGTAGCGGGACAGAGGGCGCAGCCTATGAATCAAATCCCACAGCAGAGGGCATTGTACGTGAGCTCTGTCGCCAAGTCATGCCCGATTTTCCACTGCCGACCAATTTCTCGCTACAAGAGGCGATTGCCACACTAGAAAAACACCTCAATCAGTATCCACACCTCATTGTGATTGATAACCTAGAGACGGTGGAGGACATCCGCGATCTATTCCCTACACTACACCGCTTGGCAAACCCCAGCAAATTCTTACTCACCTCGCGCGAGGAACTCTTTAACCAAGCCAATATCTTCCACTACAACATTCCCGCGCTGAACGAGGCAGAATCCTTGGCGCTGGTACGTCAAGAGGCCATACAGAGCAATCTGCCCGTTGTTGCTGAAAGTACCGACGATGAGTTAAAGCCGATTTACGACACAGTGGGTGGTAATCCGTTGGCTCTGCGCCTCGTGGTCGGGTTGGTGCATCACGAATTGCTCGATGACATTCTGGATGATTTAAGGGTCGCCAACAACAAAACCGCCGATCAACTCTACACCTATATCTATCGCCAGGCATGGGATAAGCTCAACGAGTTGAGCCGTCAAATCCTGCTAACCATGCCCACCATCAAGCCCAGCGGTGATGGCATCGACATCGTGATCCAAAACAGTGGGTTGGATCGACGTGCGGTGCGTGCGGGATTGAGTTCGCTCGTGATCCTCAACTTGGTCAACACACATGGCGACCAAGCTGATCGCCGCTATAGTATTCATGCATTGACCAAGAGCTTCTTGTTGGAGCAGGTTTTGTTGTGGAGTTAATAGTTAATAGTTAATAGTTGACAGTTGACAGTTGACAGTTGACAGTTGATAGGTGGCAGTTGACAGTTGATAGGTGGCAGACATAATGCTGTGGCATCAATGTCATGAATGTGTCATAGTTCAAGCCAGTCTTTGATTAGCTCTGTGGCTTTAGTCCAACCCTTCCCTAAATTGGGTTTGTACACACAAGACTCGTGAACGAGTCGTCTCGGTCTAGCACCGTCCGTTCACGGCGGTGCGGGGTTATACGCAATTATTTCATAGACGCCCATAAATGATTTCTTGTATTAACTGGAGGTCCAGATTGACTTGTTGTGCCGTTCAGTTAGCACACCCTCATGTGGGTCTGAACAGAACAGGACAAAACCCGCACGGGGTGTGTTCCCTCAACAGGTATTTTTGACATACTACAACGGATTTCGGAAGGGAACGGATTCCGGAAGGGAACGGATTTCGGATTACACACATGAGGAAACCTGTTGAAAAAATATACTACAGCAGGTTTGGGCGGGGAACGGATTGCAGCCTTCACACATGAGGGAATCTGTTGAAAATATACTATAGTGGGTTTAGATGGAAAACGGACTGGTATCGGTACACAAAAATCCGTTCCAGCCCCAAATCCGTTGTAGTATCAACAAGCCATGATACGCAGCCTCCAAGCGTCGTTTAAGGAACTGACCGACACCCCAGACTTCACCGATGAAGTACGCGAACGGGCGTTAAACATGCTTGACCTCGCCTTCAAACCTCAGATTGCTGAAATCATCTGGCCGCAGACGCGCCAAATCATCTTGGAGCTTTCGCCCAAGATGGAGCATTCAGGGTATTGGGATAGCTGGCAACCTTATCTGGATCGTGGATTGGCACTTAGTCGTACTGTGCAAGATAAACAGGCGGAGGGTGCGATTGGTGTGCAGATTGGGATTTTTCAGCAGCGGCAGGGGAAGGTTGCGTCAGCAGTTGAGTGGTATGAGTGGGGTATGGCATGTGCGCAGGCTGTTGATGATAAGGAGGTTTGGGCAATCGCATTAAATCGTTTAGGGTTCACTGCATCTCAGCAGTACAAAGTAACCGAAGCATCAGACTATATCCAACAAGCATTAGAATTGTTATCTGAGGATAATCCGAAAATAGAATTTTGTTATTATGTGTTGGGCAATATCGCACTGTGCGTTCATGAGCCAGCAAAAGCAGCACAATACTTTAGACAGTCGATTGATATTTGTCAGCGGACTGGAGATAAGCACAGAATGGGTATCAACCTCAATAACTTAGGTAATGCACTGCATGAACAGGGTATGAGCAAAGATGCATTAGAAATATTTGCTCAAGCGATTCAACTGTGGACAGAAATAGAGAACCCAGTGGAACTAGCTATTACAAAAATGAACCAAGGAATCGTTCATGACGATCTTAACAAACCTTTCAACGCATTAAAATGTTATTCTGAAGCCAAGCCTATATTGGAGAAATCCTCAAACAGTGCCAATCTAGCAAAACTATATAATAATCAAGGTTATAGTTATAGTAAACTTGAAAAGTGGTGTGAGGCTAAAACGTTGTATCAGGCAAGCCTTATACAATTCCAGCAAATAGAACATTGGCTAGAGTATGCGAGTGTGCTAGATGGACTGGGACTCATTTATTTAAAGCAGGGCCAGTTACATAAGGCAGCGAAGACTTTTGAAGATGCTCTACAAATCCTATCAGACTTGACAGAGGATCGTGTCCAGGAATATTTATTTCAAGAAATTACAGAGCATCTTCAAGAAGCCTATATGCAATTAACCTAGTTCACATTATCTATGGTTCATCCACCACCAGAGCCAGATAAATTTCCTGCTGCAATCGCAGGCAATTCACTCTGCGCAGTAACATCCGCACCATTAATATAAACACCAGAAATCGTTGACAAAACAATCGCCAATAAAGCGATAAAAGCGACCAATACGACACGACTTTTGTTAATAGCATTACTTGTTGACATTCGTACACCTCCGTTGAATGCGGTACAAAAAAAGGACAAATTCCCCTTACATAGAAGCGATTGACAGACGTGCTAATTCCACACCGCCGTAAACGGACGGTGCTATCAAAGGACGACTCATGAATGAGTCTTGGCGGCGTAACAAAAACACACAAATAGGTAGCTGTGTTATTGTATAACCTTACAATAACCCCTTAGAATCGTTAATATCTGTCCCCTACATCATACCAAATCAATTGTAATTGCACAAATCGCATCATCAATATTGAATTGGTTGTACCGTTAAGTAAGCACACCCTCGTGCGGGTCGGGGTACATATTGTTATAACCCGCACGAGGCGTATACATTCAGTAGGTGGTTTATCTAACTACTACAACGGATTTGGGTTGGGAACGGATTTTAACCTACACACGAGAAAATCCGTTCAAACAATATACAATAGTGGATTTAGTAAGGATATTTTGGTCATTCCTGCGAAGGCAGAAATCCAACGTTGTGCTCGAGTGGATGCCTGTCGAGTTTACCCCTTCTGCGAAGACAGGAGCAGGTACCATACTGAAAAACTTAGATGACAAGGGACTTAGGCTGAGAGCAGATTGTTGTCGGTACACAAAAATCCGTTCCAGCCCCAAATCCGTTGTAGTATATGGGCATAAGGACATCACGATGGACAAGACACACTCATACCAAAACTTTTTCCAACAAGCCATGATACGCAGCCTCCAAGCATCATTTAAGGAACTGACCGACACCCCAGACTTCCGCCGTTGCAGCTGCCGCGGCTGCTGTCGGTGG
>JBCCFC010001094.1:0-4649 GCA_039029935.1 Chloroflexota bacterium | reverse complement strand
GAATTTTCTTGTATACTAACAGTCGATTGTCAAATGAAACAGAACATATCCAAACTTATTGTATTTTTAAAGTTGATTCAAGGTACATCTCTAGCATAACACCACGATCCAACATCGACACCATTTCATGCTTTCAAGTACCGTATAGACTTATACACATTGCGTATATGAAGAGGAAGTTGATCATGGATTGGAATCAGCAACAAAACCATAAGACCTATTCACTGTCCGGCTGGGTACAAAAATATAGCAAACCCAAACGTGCTAGACGAATACTCATAAGCTCTCTGCGACAAAGCATGATGAGATTGCTTTTGGCAGTGATCTTCGTCACATGCTCCACCAACACAGAATGGTTATTGATCGCTTCTGCACAATCATCTCTCCAATCAGCGACAGGTACATCAGCTACAGGTACATCAGCTACAGATACACCAGCTACAAAAAATACGCTTAACACAACAAAAATGGCCTATCCACAGGTTGACGAAACCCAAATTAATCGTCTTGCCAACAACTTACCGCATATGCAGGTGATTGTCCAAGCTGCCGAGGTGAATGGCGTC
This sequence comes from Chloroflexota bacterium, assembly GCA_039029935.1. Taxonomy (GTDB): domain Bacteria; phylum Chloroflexota; class Anaerolineae; order Caldilineales; family Caldilineaceae. The sequence goes on along the minus strand of JBCCFC010001094.1, from coordinate 4,083 downwards.
ATTGTCACAGATCAATTAACCAGCACCGTGACCAGTTATGGTGGTACAGTGATTGAGACATTGCCCTTAATCAACGCTGTGGTTGCTTCTGTACCCGCACAACAGCTTTATACACTGCGCACCGATGAGCGCATTCGTACTGTCACGTTGGATGCGCCTGTCCATAACCGCGATGAGTTTATTACGGCCCCTGTACAAAATGCAACACTCGATGTGGATGATGGCTCATCGATGATTTCGACGGGGTCGCCCTTTGCCTTGTATGAAACCTATTTGCCGCTCGTCACCAATGGGCTAACGCAAGCGCGCACGGCTCGGCAGATAGACCCGATTCCAGACCCGATTCCAGAGACTGACACAAACAGTCCCCCCGTGATGAGTGTCTATGAAAATGCGCTGGCAGATGATTGGCAGGTTTTATCATGGGCAATAGCCGATTTGGCCTCGACCGAAGTTGTCAGCCAAAGCACCATTGCGAGCAGTAACCCAGAAGATGTGCGACAAATGGAGACAGCAATTTCTGTTGATTTCCAAATTGGTTGGGATGGTCTCTATTTGGCAAGTGACACACCAGTTGCTGTGAGCGATCTTGTTGATAATGATGTTGCGGAAGCAGAATATGATACGTTAACCTTTTGGTTACATGGCGGGGCAACAGGCGGGCAGGAGATGTGGGTCAAGGCCATTACTGGGTCATCTACAGAGTCATCTACTGCATCATCTGATAGCGACACAGCCGAAGGTGATGACAACGAGCGTAGTGCCTTAGACACAGGTTGGGCGACATCCAGCATTGTGATTGCGGCGCAAGCCAATCAGTGGACCTATTATGAAATTCCGTTGCACTCATTGGTGTCTTCGTCTAACGACAGCGCAGAAGCAGCCAGCATTACAGGACTGATTTGGCAAAATATGCGTCCCACAAGTCAATCCCGATTCTACATTGACAACGTTCGTCTTGTAAAGCAAAATCAGCTTGCGGATGATGGGCGTGACGGTCCTCAAAATGGTCTAAACTATCGCTATTATTATGGCCGTTGGACACAAATACCCGATTTTGAGCGTAAAACACCTGCGTATCGAGGCACAGTCGCCACCTTTGATCTGAGTGTACGCAATCGCAACCGTCGTTATGGCATTGCCTATGATGGGTATATCCATATTCCACAGGGCGGAAGCTATACATTCTATTTAAATTCAGACGATGGCAGCAAGCTCTATATCAACGATCAGCTTGTTGTTGACAATGATGGTACGCATACGTTGCAAGAGCGCAGTGGTTCCATCACATTGAATGGTGGCTTTCACAAGATTGAAGTTGATTTCTTCCAGCGATACAACAATTATGGCCTAGATGTATCCTATGCGGGTCCCGGTATAAGTAAAAGATCTATTCCTACAGATGCATTGTTTATCTCTGACCCAGCAGCAGACACCCATAGAGGCACAATTCAACGGCAATGGTGGACAGGTATATCGGGTGATTTGATTTGGCATTTAATCAATCATGAAAATTATCCTGAGCAACCAACGGGTACAGATAATCCTACGCTCTTTGAGGCGCCACAAAATTGGGGGAATGCATTTGGGACGCGCATCCGTGGTTATTTATATCCGCCAGTGGATGGGTGGTATCAATTCTGGATCGCTGGCGATGACCAAAACGAGCTACGGTTGAGTACAGATGATGATGCCAACAATGCGCAGATTATTGCCAGCAGCACCTATTGGACCAACTATCGTCAATGGAGCAAATATCCTAGCCAAGCATCTGAGTTAATTTACCTCTCCGCTGATCAACGCTACTATATTGAAGCATTGCAGAAAGATGGCAGTGGTGGCGACCACCTCTCGGTCGCATGGCAAATTCCAGGCGGCATTCGCGAGGTGATTGCAGGGGCCTATCTTTCGCCAATTGAAGAACTAGCGGGGGCGGGTAAAAACACGATTGACCCGCTGGGATACGTAACAACACTCAATATAGATGATATCCACGACGCTGGTGTCACAGGGGATGAGGTGAAAGTTGGTTATATTGATTCTGGGATCAATTCAAGCGTGATTTCGTGGCGTTATGCAAGTTGGTTAACCAACATCGGCAATGATGATCCCAACGGGCATGGTACACTGATGGCGGGTATTGCGCACAGTAAAGCCACCCACAATGGACGACGTATGGGGGTTGCGCCGGACGCCAGTATCTATAGTTTTGCACGGCTGGATGCAGAGGGCAAGGGAACCTACTCCAGTGTGATTGATGGTCTTTGCAAGGCATGGCAGAAGGATGTCGATGTAATCAATCTGTCGTTGCAAGGGCCAGTCGTTGGTCCCTATTGGGACAACCCATTAAACCAAACTGTTCAAGAATTGTGGAGATTAGGGGTTGTTGTGGTTGCGGCTGCGGGTAACACAGGTCCCCACGCGGGTTCCGTGACCACACCGGGCAATGACCCCTTTGTGATTACCGTCGGTGCATATACTGACCATTACACGCCTGCTGATTTGACCGATGATTATGTACCTCCTTTTAGCGGTGCGGGTCCCACAGAAGTTGGGTTTGTCAAGCCAGATATCATTGCACCGGGTGGGCATCTGCTTGCCAAAGTGCATGAAACCAGCCGCTTTGCAAAGGCTCGCTCCGCACGCAAGACCGCCGACGGCTTCCATATTGTTTCAGGGACATCGGCAGCCACAGCATTTGTATCCGGTGTGGTGGCTTTGATGTTGGAGCGAAATCCTTCTCTAACACCCGATCAGATCAAATATCGACTGATGGCGACAGCGGACCCAATTGTCAAAAACGACGAAGGTCATGAGAGTACCTTCCCTATCTTCCAACAGGGAACAGGACGGATTGATCCGTATGCTGCTGTCCTTGACGCTGTCGTGACTAGCAATCAAGCAAATATGGGGATGACGCCGGGCAATGCCTACTATGGCCCTGTCGAATATGATGACGCGCGTGATGGGTACTATCTGGTGGACCAAAATCGCAATCCGCTACCTGCAGGGGCAGACTACTTCTGGCAGGGGGGCTGGGCCTATTCTGGTGGTTGGGCCTATTCTGGTAACTATGCATGGAGCGGTGGTTGGGCCTATTCTGGCGGCTGGGCCTATTCTGGTGGTTGGGCCTATTCTGGTGGCTATTTCACCAATAGCAACTATTACTGGAACACGGATCACTACTGGTCAGGCAACACATACTGGTCGGGCAATGATTATTGGACCGGATTTACCGACGATGATTACTAAACCTTTGTGATATTCATTCCTCTCACGTACCCGTGTAGCTTGCGGAGTCTAGCACTCTCTAGTTCAGGTCGTATTTGTAAAACCTGCACTAGAGAGTGCTAGACTCCGCAAGTGATAAGTCTTCATTTGTGGGTGAGTTACCAAGATATCATTGGGACTCTTTTCAAAGAACCACCGTCGGTTAGGAACCAATACCACAGTTAAAGCGTTTCTTCTCCAATGGCCGTAGGCGTTACGATGTTGTATACTTTTGACATATGAAAAGTATACAACATCGTAACGCCAATCTAGTTTTAGAAAGATAGATGACGCTATCCACACAAAGATTCAGCGTACCCATTTTCCACAGCGTGCGTCATCATATATACATAGAGACTAAAATTCGTGTCAGGGTTAGAGCCGGACATCAGCAACGATGAGATGAAATGGGGGATACCCCGTACAGTGAATGAATCAACAAAGAATACAGCAAAGGAAACATCAATTCAACAAGGAACCCCAAAAGAGGTATCTGCACAATCGGACTTAAACCCATCCGAGCGTGTGCGTCTGCAAACCGATATTGAGCAGATGAATATCAACGCATGGTCGCTACGGTATCATGACGTGACAGAAGCACAACGACTCAGTATGCAGACATATGAGTTGGCAAAAGCGAATGAAGATACTCATGGCCAGGCCCTTGGGCTGCGTACCCTTAGCTATTGTTTCGCCGCCAATAGTGCCTATGACGAGGCATTGACCTATGCGCTACAAAGTTTCTCCCTCCTAGAAGAGATTGAAGATCAAAAAAACTTGGCAGAAGTTGCCAAGATTCTAGGACACATTCAT
>JBCCFC010001093.1:0-4655 GCA_039029935.1 Chloroflexota bacterium | reverse complement strand
TGTTGGTAAAGCCATCTTGGAACTACCTCAAAACTAGGTCATTTTTTTTTGCGAGTCTCCTCGTGATCATCCTCTTTCTCACAATGAATCCCACAATTGCATCTGCTCAAGGCGTCGGCAGCTATACCATCCAGCCCGGCGATACGCTCTTTGTGATCGCCCAACGCTTTGGTATCTCGATGGAGAGCTTGGTGGAATTTAACAACATCGAGAATGTCAACTTGATTCAAGTCGGACAAGTGTTGCTCATCCCTGCGACAGAAGATGTTGATACGGGTCTATTGGGCAATGTTGAAACAGACGTAGTGTATGCAAAACCGGGTGAAACACTAGGACAGCTTGTTACGCGGACAGCACAGGACCTGCCTGTTATCGCGGCACTCAACACGTCAACAGAGACATCACGACTCTTTCCAGAGCAGCCTATCTTAATCCCGGCAATACAGCCATCTGCTCCACAACCTTCTACCTCACAGCCCTTACGCTTTGGCTCGGTGACAGCAGTACGCTACCCATCCGCACTCGTGCAAGGCAAAACAGGTCGTCTTATTGTGGAAAGCACTCGTCCGCTTTCCTTAACGGCGACATGGAATGGACTGCCACTGACGGTTGTGACGCCGATGAATATAACAAGCAAAGAGTCACAGCATCTATCTCATGCACAATTGGCGTTATTGCCTGTCCCCGCGTTGATTGCACCACAGACCTATTCAATGACGGTTGCTTATCAAACCAGAAGCGGCGTCTCGATAACACGCACATGGACCTTGGCAGTAGAAGAAGGCCCCTATGACAGCCAGGAGATTTTCCTGCCTGAAGGCAAGGGGGAGCTACTGGAGCCAACCCGTGTTGAAAATGAACTGGAAAAGCTGATTGGTGTCTGGTCACAGCGCACACCAACGCTCCATGCATCGACTGTACCAACGCAGGCACTATTTCTCCGTCCCATAGACCGCGAATTCCCAACAACCAGTCCCTATGGGACACGTCGGAGCTATAACGGCGGTCCCTACGCCAGTTACCATTCGGGGCAAGATTTTGGCGCACCCGAAGGCACGATTATTGTAGCACCTGCGGATGGCGTGATTGCATTAAGTGAGCCATTGGATGTGCGTGGCAATTCTGTCTTGATTGATCACGGACGTGGTGTTGTGACTGGCTATTGGCATTTAAGTGAAATTAAAGTGGCCGTGGGGCAACGTATTGCGGCTGGTGATGTCATTGGGCTTGTCGGCACAACTGGTTTGAGTACAGGCGCACACCTGCACTGGGAACTGCGTGTTTATGGCATTTCTGTCGATCCCATGCAGTTTTTGGATGAAGCACTGATTGAAGAAACTCGTCAGTAGATCGGTAGATCGATGGTCGGTAGATCGATGGTCGGTAGATCAGTAATCAGTAGGTCGGTAATCAGTCACCGAATACTGACTTACCGAATACCGACTTACTGATTACTGGCTTACCGAATACCGATTCACCGATTATGCACCCGTACCACGTGCAGTCATCATTGTGTACAGGGGTACACTTGGGTCTGTTACATAACGAACACCGTCCATCTCAGGCAGGTCTGCTACTGTGACAGGGTTCTCTGGTGAGAGTCCTGTGATATCAATGACAAATTTCGGTGGGAAATTTTCAGGCACAGCCTCGATCTCAACATAATCTTTGGTCTTTAGAATCATTGTTCCCGCTGCTGTTGCGTTCGGTCGCCCAACAGACTCGAATGGAATAATGACTGTTTGTTTTTCGTTGAGATCGATCATATAGAGATCCGCGTGCAGAATACTATGTGAAACCGGATGTCGCTGTAATTCGCGAATCAATACAGGAATCGTTTCGCCACCGTCAACTGTTACCTCTAATACATTAGAGCGTCCATTCGACTGAACAATGCGGGTGAATGTACGCATATCAAGTTGCAAGGACAGTGGTTCTTTTTGTGGACCATAGGCCGTGGCTGGAAGCAGCCCTTCACGACGCAATTGTTTAACTTTGCGCCCAATTTTCTCTCGTTTTTGGGCGTCGATTTGGAATGTAGCCATTTTGTAAAACCTCTAAATTTAAACTTTTGATTATGGTGTAGTTGAAGAGCCTATAAAGACCCTTCAATCTAATCCTTTGTATCTGTTTAATAACCATTGATACAAGTCCGACTTTTAGCTGGAGTCGGACTTCTACACTGCTTATCTAATCATACTGCATATGCAGTACGATTATGTTTGTTTTTGCGTTTTGTTGCGTTTTGCCATCAACGAAAATGGTGGAATCCGGCTGAACACCGTGCGCACCAGCAATGATGCTAAATAGAACCCAGCCCCAATGGCGAGTGCGGTCTGAATGGTGAACAAGGTACGCACTTTGCCCTCAACACGACCAGCCAAGAGTACAACTGTACGTACATCTCTGGCCTCGACATGGTTTGCGGCCAAAACAGAATTGGTGACATTCTTCAGCTTTGCCTGCTGTGCCGAAAGAAACGCAATCCCACTGTCGTTAACATCTAGCGCATTTGTACGCACCACTGCCGACACAGACTCTTCCAGATGGATCGCATGGCCTTCAACCGATTGGGCAGATGAATACTTCATCTGGATTTGACCACCGTGAACATTTTCGATGGATGCGTCAGTTAATTCGACACGGTCTCCACCCAACGTTTCACTCATTTGAGCAGCATACTCTTCTAATGGATTGCTATACTCTTCTTCTGGTGTATCGTTCTGCTGATTGTTTTCGTTTGAATCATTGGGCTGAGGGTTTTCGTCGGGATAATATTGTTGATCACTCATAGTGAGTTTTCCTTATAGAAAAAAGTTATCACAAGTCATATATTTACCATCGTAGCTATTCTGAAAAAATAATGTCGTGTAAATATACCCGTTTGATAGCACGTCTATTGATTATAGCGAACCCATCGTTTAAGGTCAATTTTTGTAATGGTTGGGATGGTGCTAAAATAAGGGATATGAACATACGCAAACACAAAGCACTTACCTTTGATGATGTCCTCTTGGTCCCCAAACGCTCATCAATCCGCTCGCGTAGTGATGTGGATACGTCCACATTGCTGACGCCGACTATTCGTATCAACACACCGATTATCAGTGCCAACATGGATACAGTCACTGAAGCTGCGATGGCGATAGCAATGGCGCGTATTGGTGGAATCGGCATGATTCATCGGTTTATGACCATCAAACAGCAGGCCAGGCAGATTGCTAGGGTGAAGCGCGCTGAAGGCTTTTTAGTGGAAAATCCATACACGATTGAAGCAGATGTAACGATTAAGATCGCACAACGTCGGATGGATCGCTATGGTGTTGGTGCGCTGATGGTGACGGATAAAAAGCATCACTTTGCTGGCATCATCTCACGCCGCGATATCCTGCTGGCACCTAGCGATGATATTTTGGTGGCTCATGCGATGACCAACAAAGCTCAGGTGGTTACTGCACCACCAGGTATCTCACAGGGGGAGGCCCGTGCGCTGCTCTATGCACATCGACTCGAAAAATTGCCAGTGGTTGACCATGAAGGGCAGATTGTTGGGTTAATTACAGCACAGGATGTGATCAAACCAGAGAAATATCCGCAGGCAACGACCGATAGTCGAGGGCGACTGCGTGTTGGTGCGGCGATTGGTGTCACCGAACATGAGATGGCGCGTGCGGAAGCCCTGTTGGAGGCGGGAGCCGATGTGCTAGTGTTAGATATTGCACATGGTCATGCTGACCACTGTATTACCATGATCAAACAATTGAGCCGCCACTTTCCAGATGCAGAACTGATTGCTGGCAATGTCGCCACCCGTGAAGGCGCACGCGAGTTAGCCGAGGCAGGTGCAGATGCGATTAAAGTCGGCATTGGGCCTGGGTCGATCTGCACAACTCGGATCGTGACTGGATTTGGTGTGCCACAACTTACGGCCATTGATGACAGCTTGCAGGGCATCCGTGATACTGGCCGCAATGTTCCTCTCATTGCCGATGGTGGGATCAAACAGTCGGGTGATATGGTCAAAGCATTAGCGGCGGGGGCAAGCACCGTAATGATTGGCAGCCTCTTTGCGGGCTGTGATGAATCGCCGGGGGCACCTGTCCTGCGCAATGGACAAAAGTTTAAAGTAGTGCGCGGCATGGCTTCTTTGAGTGCGGCCATTGGACGACGCCAGGCAGAACAGGCTGGTCAGGATGATATGGATGATGAAAGCGCGGAAAATCCAGAGGATTGGGACAAGTATGTACCCGAAGGCGTTGAAGCCGTTGTCCCCTATCGTGGCAATGTACGCGAAATTTTTCATCAACTGGTTGGTGGACTTCGCTCTGGTCTCAGCTATGGCGGCGCCCGCACGATTGAAGAATTGTGGGAGAACGCCGAATTCATGGAAATCACCTCGGCGGGAGTGCGTGAGAGTGGGTCTCATGATGTAATTAGTCGATAGTTGTCGGTGAGTCGGTGGGTCGGTATTCGGCGAGTCGGTGTTCGGTATTCGGTGGGTCGGCATTCGGTGGGTCGGTGGTAGGTATGCTGACTCGGATGACTCATTAATGAATATCGACATCAGGAGGTCTGGACAAGATGAGCTACTATGTTCATAGTTTTCGAGATTTGAATGTATACAAGTTGAGTCGTCAGCTTGCGCAAGAAATCTT
>JBCCFC010001092.1:0-4657 GCA_039029935.1 Chloroflexota bacterium | reverse complement strand
GAACTTCACGAAACAGCACAGCTTATTCAAACAAAAACAGGTGTGGATGTGTTGCCTGTTGTTTGTGATCTCACCAAGGGAAATGACATCGAAAATCTGGTGACATCTACGCTTGAACAGTTTTCAAGAATCGATATTTTGGTCACAAATCTTCCGCACCCAAGCGAGGGTGGGCTTTTTACACTCACGGATGATGATTGGCAGTATGGCTTTGAAAGCATGTTGTTGCCCGTGATTCGGCTCTATCGCTTGGTTGTGCCCATCATGCAGCAGCAACAATGGGGGCGTATCGTCAATATCACAAGTCTTGTTGTCAAGGAGCCAAGCCTAAGCTATCTGACCTCTGGCGTGTTCCGGACAGGCATTGTGTCTCTTAGCAAATCTATTGCCCGCCTTTATGGTGGCGATGGAATTCGTATCAACACATTATGTCCAGGACTATTCCGAACGCCCCTTGGCGAAGCCATTATCCACAACAAGGCTGAACAAGAAGGGACGAGTCTTGACGACGCCGAATCTGCTATTGCGAGCCTGACCGCCACGAAACAAATCGGCGAACCAGAGGAATTGGCGGGGCTGGTCACATTTCTCTGTAGCGATATTGCCAACCACATTACAGGGCAGGTTATTGGGATTGAAGGCGGGAAGTTGCGCGGTCTATTTTAAGTCTATGGGAATAAGGTGACAGACATGCTCAGGTCCCGTAGACCGATTTCGTCTCGTCCAAAGCTTATTACATTGCTGGAAAAAGATAAATCTAGGGGTGAGCCGCTAAACCAGCCCACCAACGTGTTATCCTTGTCCAATATTCTTGACCGCTGGCGTAAGGGCCACATGAGCGAGGAGGAGAAAACGTCCTATCGCTATCTTGCCATTGCGACAGGGCTGACAGGGATGGCGGGTATGGGTGTGCTTGTCTATTATCCTTTGATATGGATTGCCATTCCAGGATTCCTCTATATTAGCATCCCCGAATTTAAGCGCGCCTATGCGGCGATGAAAAGAGGGCAAGCCACCATAGATACGCTGCTCTCCATCAGCATTCTCACCGCTTTTTCGACAAATTTTGTTTTTTTGATGGGGCTTACATTTGTTCTCTATCATTTGGGTGAAATTCTGATGCACCGCGTAAAAAATACATCACAGCAGAGTGTCATTGATGTATTTCGCCAATACCCCCGTTTTGCTTGGGTGAAAGTTGATGACATAGACGTAAAAATAGCTGTAGAGCAGTTGAAGCAGGGGGATATTGTGCTTGTGGGCGCGGGCGGCGTCATTCCTGTGGATGGAACCATTATTGCTGGTATCGCAGCCATCGATCAACATATTCTGACGGGGGAAGCGCAACAGGCAGAAAAAGAGGTAGGGGACCAAGTTTTTGCCTCTACCATTGTGCTGTCGGGCAATATATCTATCAAAGTTGAAAAGGCAGGGCAAGAGACAACGGTGGCGCGCATTGGGCAAATTTTAAATGACACCATAGACTTTAAGTCTGAAGCACATCTACGCGCCGAAACAATGGCCAATCAAACCGTTGCGCCTACACTGCTGTTGAGTGCCTTCTGTTTTCCTTTTGTCGGTGCTTCTGGTGCGCTTGCCGTGATGCAATCGCATTTTAATTCTCGCATGTCACTGGTTGCACCCGTTAGCATCCTGACCTATTTTAACCTCATGTCCACCAATGGTATTCTCATCAAGGATGGCCGAACGCTGGACTTTCTGAATGACATCGACACCATTGTCTTTGACAAGACAGGAACATTGACACAAGAACAGCCCCATGTTGGACAAATTTTTGTGACACCAGCAGAGACGCCTAACGAGTCTACTGTGGTTCGGGCCAAGGATGTTCTGTTGTATGCTGCGGCTGCCGAGCAGAAACAGACACACCCGATTGCGAATGCCATTATCGAGGAGGCACACAAACAAGGTATAGACATCCCGACGATTGATGGTGCGGAATACCAGGTGGGGTATGGATTAATCGTGATGTTCAATGATCAGCTTGTTCATGTGGGTAGCAGACGATTTATGACAATGGTAGACATTGCTATACCTCGTTTCATCCAACAAGCGCAAGAATCATGTCATCGCCAGGGTCACTCGTTGGTGATGGTGGCGGTTGATCATGTGCTGATGGGTGGCATTGAACTCATGCCAACTGTGCGCCCCGAGGCCAAACAGGTTCTTTGTCAATTGAGAAAACGAAAAAACATCCAGGCGACCTATATCGTTTCGGGCGATCATGTTGCCCCAACAAAAAAATTGGCCGCAGAACTGGGTGTAGACAGCTACTTCGCTGAAACGTTGCCCGAAAACAAAGCCGAACTCATCGACCAATTGCAACATGATGGAAAGTCCGTTTGTTTTATTGGCGATGGCATCAATGATTCGATTGCCCTCAAAAAGGCACATGTGTCCATCTCCCTGCGGGGTGCGTCCACTGCCGCCACAGATACGGCACAAATTATTCTGATGGATGAAAGCCTTGGTCAACTGAACAACCTCTTTGACATTGCCGCTGATTTTCATCAGAATATGAACATCGGGTTTCTGTCTTTGCTGGTCCCCACCGTTATTGGTATGGGCGGCACACTTTTCTTTCATTTTGGTTTTTTGCATGCAGTCGTCTTAACACAGATTGGTCTCGTCGTGGGCATTCTAAATGGTGTCCGTCCTCGGCTAGCAGAGGCATTGCATAGACAAACACAACAACAGCTTCAATCAACTTAACTTTAGAGGGTATCCATATGACAATCCATACACTCAACCAGTATCCAACGCTTTCCCCGTTTGCCCAAGAAGGGCAGGAACTTAAGATCGGCCACCTGCGTATCTCCGAGTTGGTCCACCAATTTGGGACACCATTGTATGTCTATGATGGCGCAATCATCGAATCTGCCTATCAACAACTCCAAGCTGTTTTCCCCAGCTTTGACGTGTTTTACTCGATGAAAGCCAATGCCAGTCTCGGACTTTCTGCGTTGTTGCGTCACATGGGGGCAGGCGCAGAGGTTGCATCGGGTGGGGAGTTGCAGTTGGCCTTGGCAAGCGGTTTCGACCCCAACAACATTATGTATGCTGGCCCCGCAAAGACGGATGATGAGTTGGCAATGGCGGCCAACGTAGGCATTGCCTCGATCAATGTTGAGTCGTTGGATGAGTTGGCACGTCTTGCACAACTTGCCGCGCAGAGTCACTCGGTGATCAATATTTGTCTACGTATTAATACAAAAGAAGCAAAGATTGATGCGGATACGGTCATGATCGGTGGTCCCAGTAGATTTGGGATTGATGAAGAGGTTGTCTTTGATGCATGGGACACCCTGTCGCAAAGTCTCCCCAAAAATATCTGTGTGAAAGGGATTCATGTCTATACGGGCAGTCAGATACTTCAGGCCGATACAATTGTGCGCAATCTGGAGCGAACACTGTCCGTTGCCAAAGTGCTATCCGACAAAGGACTGGATATGAGTACAATTGTGTTTGGCGTTGGCTTAGGCGTTCCCTATAAACGGAGTCAAGATCATGTGAATTTACAGGAACTCAAACAGCGTATTGACAATGTATTACAGGTATCCGGCAATGGGTCATTAGAGAATACAAGACTGATTGTTGAGTCTGGACGATTTTTGGTTGGCGAATCAGGGGTCTTCTTGACCAAGGTCATTGATGTCAAGAAATCCAGAGGAAAACTGTTTGTGTCCACAGATGGTGGGCTAAACCATTTCGCCCGCCCCTCGCTGATGGGGTACAATCACCCCACATTTGTGGTCAATAAGCTAGGGTTGGAAGAGACAGAAACAATTGATATTGGCGGGCCACTCTGTACACCAGAAGATGTGCTTGCCAGCGACGTGCGTGTGCCAGCGATTGCACAAGGTGATATACTTGGGCTGTTTTATGCAGGCGGCTATGGGTATAGTTTTAGCATGTTAGATTTTCTGGGGCATCCCAAGCCTGCGGAAGTGTTGGTTTATCAGAATGAAGTACATGTGATTCGAGAAAGAGGCAGTTTTGAGGATTTGCGCTACAAGCAATCTATCCCCGCACCATTCGTGTAAACTTAAGCAGTAGGTCGGTACTCAGTAGTCGGTATTCAGTAGGTCAGTACTCTGGGGTCGATGGACCAAATACTGACCTTGTACTAAAAGCCAAAGTTTACAATTGTGTAAGGTGTGATTCTGACTAAAATCTAAGAAAGACCCTTGAGATAATATATGGTAGAATAGAAATAGAATTTGAGAAAGACCAATGCCATCAAGGCCGTTCAGTAGATCAAATCAAAGCTCAAACCGAACCTGTTCACATAGAGGCAGTGTAGGATGAAAGTGATCCAACCAAGCGTTTCGCAAGGTAAGCCCGAACAGGTAAAGAATGGGCGCAATCTATATCGAAAACCATATGAACTCAAGGGGGACCCAAATGAGTCAGGACCAGAGTCAAAACCAGAGCCAGAATCTGAATGAATTAGGCATAGACCTATCCAAAGAGTCATTCGATGTAACACTTCGAAAAACATCAGGGGAAAGAATCCATGCCAAATTTGAGAACAACAAGAAAGGGTTTGCCAAGCTAGGTAGATGGCTGAAAAAGCAAGGTGTAAAGAAAGTACACGCATGTATGGAAGCAACCAACATCTACTGGGAAGACATCT
>JBCCFC010001091.1:0-4662 GCA_039029935.1 Chloroflexota bacterium | reverse complement strand
TTATGGCTGATGATAATGATAGGCAGTCCTCGGTCACGCACTTTGCGGATCAGGTCCAGCACCATGCCCGATTCCTTAACACCGAGAGCGGCTGTCGGTTCATCCATGATAACCACGCGACTGGCAAAGGCCGCACTGCGCGCTACGGCCACTCCCTGCCGTTGACCACCCGACAATGTTTCCACGGCTTGATGCATGGACTGAATGCGAAACTTCAACTCTGACATATGATTGGTCGCTTCTTCCAGCATCTTTCGCTTGTCTAACATACGAAAGACAGAGCCAAGAAAGCCGGGTCGCCGAATTTCACGCCCCAAGAACATATTCTCGACGATGTTGAGTGCGGGCGCAACCGCCAAGTCTTGATAGACCGTTTCGATGCCATAGTTGCGTGCGTCAATCGGTGTACGAAAGGTGACTGCCTCGCCGTTGACATAAATCTGCCCTTCGTCGGGGACCAAGGCACCCGACAGTGCTTTAATCAACGTTGATTTGCCAGCCCCATTGTCACCGATAATCGCCATAATTTCACCGGGCAATACCTCGAAGTCAGCCCCATCCAGCGCAACAACACTGCCATAGTGCTTGGTCAGCCCCTTTGCCTCTACGATGGGTGTTACAGATGGTGTTACAGATGGTGTTCGCTCACTCATGCCGCCCTCCTCTGTGATAACTGATCCACGGCCACCGCTAGAATGACCAGTATCCCCGTAATCAGCCACTGATAGATCGATGCGACCCCCATCAATGTCAATCCATTGCGGAAGATTCCCACAATCAATGCACCGAGTAGTGTTCCCAGCACATTCCCACGCCCACCAAAGAGGCTAGTGCCGCCCAAAACCACCGCTGTGATACTTTCCAGATTGGCGTTCTGTCCCGCCTGTGGATCGGCCACGCCTGTACGTGCAATGAACAGCAATGCCGCGATGCCATAAAACAGTCCGGCAACTGTGTAGACCCCAAGCAGCAGTCGTTCTGTGCGTATACCCGCCAAGCGTGTCGCTTCGGGATTGTCACCCAATGCATAGATACGACGACCTACAGGTGTCTCTCGCAACACAAACCATGTGGTCAGAAAGAGGACCACCATCAACACGGAGCCGTACGTAATCTTTGCGCCATCATCACCGCCCACACTAAATGTCTCGCCAAAGAAGGTGAAGACAGCGGAGTCGGAGAGCCTAATCGTCGTCACCGTGTAAATCCTCGTAAGCGCAAAGGCGATGTTAAACATACCCAATGTGACAATAAAGGGTGGTAGCTTCAGCCGTGTCACCAGCAGCCCATTGACCAATCCAAAAAGTGCGCCTGCAATAAAGCCAAGCGTGATTGCCACAACGGGCGGAACCCCCATGTCAATAAAAACCTTTCCCATCAAAATCTGGCTAAAGGCCATAATCATGCCGTTGGAAAGGTCAATGCCCGCTGTCAAAATAATTAACGTCTGCCCAATCGCCAGCGTCCCAACAACCATCACCTGTTGGACGACCAGTGATAGATTACGGCCTGTCAAAAAGCGGTCAGATTGAGAGGCAAAAAAGATACAAGCGAGAATAAGTGCTAATAAGGGGCCGACGATGGGTGAGGTGAAAATGGATGCAAGTTGCAGCCTATTTTGTCTATTCATGATGCTTTCCCGTTTTATAAAAAATAGCGGTGACAAAACGCTTTGGGGTCTACGCCCAAAATCGCTCTGCACCGCTATCTTACTATAGTTCTACGGTTCTATACAATTCGTAGGGATAACCTTATTCACCCCAACAGTTTGCCAGACCAAATTCACTGTCCTCGCTGTCGACGCCATCCTGTGCATCGTCCGTGATCAATGTCACGCCTGTGTCTGTGTAGCCAGATGCCGCGTTACCCGTCTTGGCAAAATCAACCACGGCCTCGACACCGAGTGATGCCATACGCAGTGGATATTGCTGTGAAGTGGCGGCGATTGAACCTTCAACCACGCCACGAACACCCGCACAACCGCCATCAACAGAAACAATCAATACGTCATCAGCACGTCCAGCAGCTTCCAATGCAGTGTATGCACCAAAGGCGGCTGGCTCGTTGATGGTGTAGACAACGTTGATCTCTGGGTCTGCGCTCAAGCAGTTTTCCATAGCCGTCTGACCCATTGCCTGGTCGCCACGTGTGTCCTGGCTACAAACAATCTGTGGGTCGCCTTCTTCAATGCCATATCCAGCCAAGAAGCCATCATGGCGCAGTTGACCAACGGTGATGCCTGGTGCAAGGTCGAGCGTTGCAATCTTAACAGGCTCGTCACCCATCGCTGCCCGTGCATATTCACCGATTAACACACCTGCTTGGTAGTTGTCTGTGGCGAAGAGTGCATCAGTAGCCTCTTCTGGGTTGGTTGGTGTGTCAAGTGCAATCACAAGGACACCTTCTTCACGCGCTTTTTCGATGGCTGGTACAATTGCAGTGGTATCGCTTGGTGTAATCAAAATACCCTGTGCGCCCGCAGCAACCATGTTCTCAATCGCTGTGACTTGGCTCTCGTTGTCACCATCAAATGTACCCGCAGCCGTCATCAAGGTTGCGCCCATTTCCTCTGCCATTGCCGCAGCACCTTCGCGCATCTTCACGAAGAATGGGTTGGTTTCGGTCTTGGTGATCAAGCCAATGATGATTTCCATATCCTCATCCATTGCTTCTTCTTCACCGCCGCCAGCAGCTTCCAAAGCAGCCATGCCCGCTTCACTCATATCACCCCAACAACTCTCAAGACCAAACATGACATCTTCGCTGTCTACACCCTCAGCCGCATCCGCAGCAATCAAGGTAACGCCTGTGTCGGTGTAGCCAGATGGAGCCTCGCCCGTGTTGGCAAATTCAACCACAGCCTCGACACCCAACGCCGCCATGTGCAGTGGATATTGCTGTGAAGTCGCAGCGATGCGACCGTCAAGGATACCCTCAACACCCGCACAACCACCGTCAACAGAAACGATCAGCACATCGTCCGCACGTCCAGCAGCTTCCAAGGCCGTGTATGCACCAAAGGCGGCTGGCTCGTTGATTGTGTAGACAACGTTGATCTCTGGGTCTGCGCTCAGACAGTTTTCCATGGCCGTCTGACCCATTGCCTGGTCGCCACGTGTGTCCTGACTACAAACAATCTGTGAGTCGCCTTCTTCAATGCCATATCCGGCCAAGAACCCATCATGGCGCAGTTGACCAACAGTAATACCTGGTGCAAGGTCAAGCGTGGCAATTTTGACTGGCTCGTCACCCATGACCGCCCGTGCGTATTCACCAATCAGTACACCCGCTTGGTAGTTGTCTGTGGCGAAGAGAGCGTTGGTGGCATCCTCTGGGTTGGTTGGCGTGTCCAGTGCGATGACCAAAACGCCTGCTTCACGCGCCTTTTCGATGGCTGGCACAATCGCAGTCGTGTCGCTTGGTGTAATCAAGATACCCTGTGCGCCTGCAGCGACCATGTTTTCGATGGCCGTGACTTGGCTCTCGTTGTCACCGTCAAATGTACCCGCAGCCGTCATCAAGGTTGCGCCCATCTCCTCAGCCATTGCCGATGCACCTTCGCGCATCTTGACAAAGAATGGATTTGTTTCCGTCTTGGTGATCAGACCGATGATGATTTCCTCACCCGCTTCCTCACCGCTATCAGCCGCACCGCTGTCACTTGCTGGTGCACCACAAGCGGCCATGACCACCATTGCCATGATCAGCAACATGCCCAACATGGTCTTGTTGAAAGTTTTCATGCATTGACTCCTCTTGGTTAATCTTATGAAACCGTTTTCATACCATATAATTATATTGCGCAAAACCAAGTACAAATGGATGATATATGGTTCTGAATTTCTTTAAATCTCTAAAATAAAGAGGCCAAATTGCCAAATATCAAAGATACATATACAAAATGGCTTATTTGCACTTGATTTTTTGCTTAGGCATAATGTAAACGATTTCATAAAGCATGTCAAATTTAGAACCTGTTTGATGTTGCTATTGATTTTTTGAGCTTATCTATGGTGCGATAAGCTCAGATGAATGGTAAAATAGGTGTAATGCGGACGCCAAAGGTAGCAAACAGATAATTTATACATACTTGCAAACCTACAATCCGTTGAAAGGAGCATATAAACAGACCATGAGATTTTTTAACACCACTGGTCCCTGTAACCCATGTGCAGGAAGAAGCACGCCATCAAGGTGTTGAGTAAGGACGAGAGCAAGGGCTGGAACAAGGTCGCGGAGAGGGCGCATTGGCAAACCAGCGCAAGCTCATGATCAAATTGCTGAACCGCATGTTTGGCGATGAAAATGAAGAGTTATTGGAGACAATCATTGAGCGAGTTGAGGCGAACAGTGATCTTGCCACGCTGGAAGAGCGGTATGACCAGATACTCGATGCCAATTCTCTGCCTTTTGGCGGGTGCTACAAGGCAGCAACGAAAACAACTACTCCTGGATGACTATTCGGCTCATGATTTTCAAATGACAAGTCATTCCGGCACATTCGATCGTCGTGATGGAGTCCAAGACGACAAGCTGTTCTCAGAACTTGTTGATGGTGAGTACAGATGGGTATTTGTTGTAGTATCCTTGCTTTCTTCGCTTATCCAACTGCAATTTTTCCGTCTCTCTCCGCAGCAATAGAAACGATGGGCTTCGGTTCAC
>JBCCFC010001090.1:0-4663 GCA_039029935.1 Chloroflexota bacterium | reverse complement strand
CTCCAAATTTTCTTCTTATTCTTTCAGCTTTGTACTCTTGAAACATCCTCTTTATAATCCTATATGACCCTTATACGCATCAGAACCCTTGCTCTATTCGCGAAAGTTTCTCCCTTCTACCTCTGGTTGCGGGAATTGCTGGGTAACCCCTTAATTAGAGTGCAATATAGTGCTAAAATCTGTTTAAACTCCATTCGGTTTTTATCAATATTCACCGTGTATTTTGATAAAAAGATGGAGTTTTTTTCGTCAACATATATCGGGACTTGACAGATACATGTCATGCCAGTGTACTCGATACCCCTTCCTTGAAGTCGGTTAAGTAAACTCAAAAAAGAAATGTCGGTTAAGTAAACTCAAAAAAGAAATGGCGTACTAACCTCTTATTCTATTTCTATAATTTGACAGATGCCACACTGCTTCCTATACTACCTAACAAATTAATACACTTCATTTTTCATCATACGAGGGACATAATCTCATGACAAACACGGTTGACTTAGCAAACGAGTTGAATATCGATCAGGCAATGAAGTTCCGCTGCATTGGTCCACCACGAGGTGGACGTGTGCTGGCAGTAGCGGGTCATCCCACCGATCCCAAGACCTATTACTTTGGTGCATGTGCGGGTGGTATCTGGAAGAGCGATGATGCGGGAACCTATTGGCGCAACATTTCGGATGGCTATCTGAACAGTGCGGCGGTTGGTGCGCTGGCGGTTTCAGAATCGGACCCCAATGTCATCTATGCGGGTATGGGTGAGGCGACAATTCGGCTTGATGTCTCGTATGGCGATGGCGTCTACAAGTCTACGGATGGCGGCAAGACGTGGCAGCACAAGGGGTTGGCCGATACCAATCACATTGGTGAAATTCGCATCCATCCACAGAATCCAGATTTGGTCTATGTCGCGGCACTGGGTCATGCCTTTGGTCCCAATGCCGAACGTGGCGTCTATCGCTCGCAGGATGGTGGTGATACATGGGAGTTGGTGTTGCACAAAAGCGAAAAGGCGGGTGCGGTTGATCTTGCCATGAGTGCGCAAAACCCGCGTGTGCTTTTTGCCAGCATCTATGAAACCTATCGTACCTTCTGGACACTCTCCAGTGGTGGTCCCGACTCAGGTCTGTGGAGATCAACTGATGGCGGTGATACGTGGGTTGATATCTCTGAGAATCCCGGGTTGCCATCCGGTGACAAGGGCAAGATTGGCGTAACCGTTTCGCCAGCCAATCCAGACCGAGTGTGGGCCATTATCGAGAGCAAAGAGAAAGGCGTGGTCTATCGCTCGGATGATGGCGGCGACACATGGAAACAGGTGTCGGACAACCGTGATTTGATCCACCGCCCTTGGTACTATTGTCACATCTTTGCCGACTCGCAGGACGAAAATACACTCTACATCACCAACCTCAAGATGTGGAAGTCGATTGATGGCGGTGAGAACTGGACCGAGGTCAGCACGCCACATGGCGACAACCACGATCTCTGGATCAACCCCAACAATCCACAGAACATGATTGAGGGCAATGATGGTGGTGCGTGTGTCACTTTCAATGGCGGTGCAAGTTGGTCCACGATCTATAACCAGCTTACCTCGCAGTTCTATCATGTTGCTGTGGACAACCGCTACCCCTATCATGTCTATGGGACACAACAGGACAACTCCAGCATCAGTGTGCCCAGTGCGACCGAGAAGGGGGCAATCCCTTGGGAAGATTGTTATGCAGCGGGTACGGGCGAGAGTGGCTACATTGCCGTTGACCCCAAGGATGATGACATCACCTATGTGGGTGCAATCGGTAGTTCGCCAGGCGGCGGCAATGCATTGCAGCGTTATGATCACAAAACCAAGCAGGTGCAATTGATCACCACGTGGCCGGAGAGCTATTTTGGCTGGGGTGCAAAGGACATGAAATATCGCTTTGCCTGGACCTATCCAATTGTCTTCTCGCCCCATGACCCCAATCTGCTCTATGTCACGGGCAACCATGTTTTCAAGAGCAGCGACGATGGCAACTCATGGGACGTTATCAGCCCTGATTTGAGCCGCAATGATGAGAGCAAGTTGCAGCCATCCGGCGGTATTACGCTTGACACCAGTGGTGCGGAGACCTATGCGACCGTCTTTGCCTTTGACGAATCGCCCGTTGAGGCGGGTGTGCTGTGGGCGGGTACGGATGATGGGCTGGTGCATATCTCACGCGATCATGGCGCAAACTGGAGCGAGATCACACCGCCAGATTTGCCAGAGTGGTCGCTCATCAGCATGATCGAGGCGTCTAGCTATGACGCAGGGGCGGCGTATATGGCGGCGACAGGATATAAGCTCGATGACTATGCGCCCTATCTCTACCGCACAACCGATTATGGGGCCACATGGCAAAAGATAGACAGTTTCCCTGCGGATCAGATTACACGCTGTGTGCGTGAGGACAAGGTGCAGCCAGGCTTGCTCTTTGTGGGTACAGAGACAGGTATCCAAGTGTCGCTTGATGCGGGTGAGAACTGGCAACCATTCAAAGCAGGTCTGCCCGTTGTACCAGTCTACGATTTGGTGATCAAGGACAATGATTTGGTGGTCGGCACGCATGGCCGTTCATTCTGGATTATGGATGACATCACACCGCTACGTACCGCAGCTAAACAGATTGAGGCAGCACAACTCTTTGCGCCCAAGCCAACCACGCGCTTACTCTATGGCTTCTTTGTCGGCGCATTTGCAGGGCCAGGCAAAAACTATATGCTCTCGCTGGGTGCGACTGTCACCTATTTGCAGGAAAAGGATGAGGATGGCGAACCCATCATGACGGTCATCGATGGTGGTGAAAATCCGCCGATGGGTGTCATCATCTACTACACGTTGCCAGCCGAAATTGATGGGCAGGTCTCGTTGACGATTCAGGATAGCGGCGGCAATGACATCCGCACCTTTGTCAGCAAAGACCCCGATGCCACCGAAGAGTCGAAGGAACGTACCGTACCTGCTAAGCCAGGCATGAACCGTTTTGTATGGGACATGCACTATCCCAACGCCGAGGTCGTCAAGGGCGATGCCATGACCGAGAATTCGCGCACAGGTCCCAAGGTGGCTCCAGGCATGTACGGGGTACGCTTGCAGATTGGCGAGGCCGTTGTCGGTACACAGCCAATCGAGATTCTCAAAGATCCACGTGTCACCGCCACGCAGGAAGAGTTGGATGAGCAGTTTGCACTCTGGCATTCATTGACGCAGAAGTTAGATGATACACATAAGGGTATCAACAAGCTGCGTCGTGTACGCTCACAGGTATCCACATGGGGCGATCATCTGAAGCAGGGTGATGGTGAGCATCCGATTACAGCGGCTGCGACAGCGTTGATTGAGAAGTTGGATGTGCTGGAGACTGAGTTGGTGGGTACAGAGGCGACATCACCACGTGACCGATTGCGCTTGCCGACACGACTTAACGCAAAGTTGGCAGGACTGATTGATGTGATCCGCAGTGCGGACACAAAGCCAACACAGCAGTCGTATGATGTGTTCAACGAGTTGTCGGGTAAGATTGATACACAGTTGTCGATATTGGATGGGTTGATTGGTGATGATTTGGCTGCGTTTAATGACTTGGTGCGTGAGTCTGGGGTTACGCCTGTGGTTGTGTAACACGGTTGAACCGCAGAGGGTGCAGAGGGCGCAGAGAGGTTTGTTGAGACAGGATTGGGCGCGGGTACGGAATAATCTGTACCCGCGTTTTTGTTTTGGTTATGCGTGGGTGTTTGTTATAATCATATCTATGTTAACACGAATTGAAATTGACGGATTTAAAACTTTTTCAGATTTTGCTCTAGATTTAGGCCCGTTTCAGGTAATTGCTGGGGCCAATGGTGCGGGGAAAAGCAATCTATTTGACGCGCTTGCTCTTTTGTCTGAGCTTGTAGGTGATAATGATGTGCGGACTGCTTTTCGTGCTGTGCGTGGTGAAGCAGATGGGCTATTTACATTCCTGCCGAATGGAGGCTCAACCAGCGTTATGACTTTGGCGGCAGAAATGCTAGTTGATACAAAAGTCGAGGATGGTTGGGGTGTAACTGCACAAATTAAATATACAAGGCTACGCTACGAAATAATTATTGAACATCGTATAGATCAACATGGAATACAACGACTCTACGTTACACATGAATCATTGAATCTAATTCAGCGTGGTACAGACAGTTGGATACACGACTATAAATTTAAAGGCAACGCCGCTAAAAGGCTACCACCCATTGAAAGTGGACGTAAGCCCTTTATTTCGACCGAGGGCAACACATTCTCGTTACATCAAGACGGTCGAAGTGGTCGCCAAAACAAGATCGCGGGTCCCATTGAACGGACGATACTGAGTAGCGTGTCTAATACAGAATTCCCACACGCCTATGCAGCTAGACAGGAAATGCGAACTTGGCGATTTATACAACTCAATCCAGAGGTTCTACGCAACCCCTGTTCTGTTTTGTCTCCACCTTTTCTTGATATTGATGGTGCAAATCTGCCAGCAGTATTAGCGCGCTTGAAAGCCAATGATCCATTTATACTTACTGACATTTCCCGTGATTTAGCCAACCTTGTCCCCGGCGTCCTTGATATTGATGTTGAACATGATAAAACTCGTGATCAATATGTCGTTTGGGCCAATAT
>JBCCFC010001089.1:0-4665 GCA_039029935.1 Chloroflexota bacterium | reverse complement strand
TGGACCAATCTCCTTGTCTCGATACTCTTCCTGCCAAAGAAATCTATTCTTATAATAGAAATTCAGCGATAGAGGAGCATATCATGAATCAATTCGCCAATGAGCGTACATCGAGCAATATCGCCATCACTGTGACGCCCCAACAAAATGGGCATTATATCTGTGAAGCAGTACCGTCTATTATGAGTCAAACAGACTCATTTGTAAGTGCATATGGTCAGCATCCAAAACACGCGATTGCCAACGCCTTAGAACGCATAGCATTGCAGTTACGGCTAGACGTTGAAGCTGATCAGAATATTGACGCAGATGAAGTGGAGCGAACTGACGATGGTGAGATAATTGAGAAGACTTTCCATATTGTTGTGCATTATGAAACCGTGTATGCCGATCAGTCAAAGTTTGACGCGATGGTCGAAACACAGATGGGCAACACTATGGTTGAAAGAGGTGATTTCTCTATGATTCAAATTGACCCAGAGCTACCAATTGAGCCATTGACAGGCAGCTATCGCTACTCACAAATTATTTCTGCGTAAATCTACAGAGGAACAACACATGTCTACACAATTACTAACCGAACACCAAATCAAGCAATTCAAAGACGACGGCTATGTCGCCCTGCCAGACTTCTTCACCAAAGAGGAAGTTACAGCTATGCTCGCCGAACTAGAGCGCTTCAAGAGTGAAGGACTAGGACGCAACGTGGCAACCGAGGGCGACGGCGAAACGACATCCACCACCAAAATCAACTACCAGATTATCCCGCTCAACAACAAGAGTACGCTCTTTCGCGCCATGCCCTTTCACCCCAAAATTATCGATTGCCTGAGCCATCTCATTGGCACCCCCTTTGTGCGTCAACTCGACCAAATTTTTCTCAAGCCCGCACACACAGGTGCGGGCACAGATTGGCACACGGACAATGGTTACTTCAAAATTAGCGACCCCACCAAAGCCACGGGCATGTGGATTGCACTCCATGACGCCACCATCGCCAACGGCACACTGGAGGTCGTCCCCGGCAGCTACAAACAGACCTTTGACCATGAACGTGACCTCAACAGCGACCATCACATCCACACCGAAGTTGAAGACAGCGCCGCTGTTGCCGTTGAGTTGCCAGCAGGCGGTGCTGTCTTCTTCAACTACGGTACAGCACATGGTACACGCGCCAACAACACCGACCATGAGCGCGCTGGATTGGCCTTCCACTTTTTGCGCACAGACTACATTCCCGCCGATTATGGTGAGGGTAGTTTGGCATCCTTTGTGCATTTGACGGGTGCGCAGGCGACGGGTGGTGAGGCTGAGTATGGTGAGCGGGTTGAGGGGACTTGGGCAGATGAAGTCGCAGCATTGCTTGCGGACTGAGACACTTTGGAGAAAAATGACATGTGCTAAATAATGATTTTAGGTCAGGAATTTGGTTGAATTGTCTGCTTATAGTAGTCAATAGGTCCATGTTTGATCGCACCTATCAATGCAATTGGCATCTACAATAGATGGATACAATAGATGGACCAGGACCATCTAATCATAATATTGTAATTGAAAGGGATACAATCATGACAGTAGCCAGATTCACGCGACGACTCTTCATCATCACGATGTGCATTCTATGGTTGCAGACACCGCAGCCCTTGTCGTTGACAGTAGCAGCGCAGAGTCAGCCAGCACAAAGTCAGCCGCCACAAACTACGTTCGATTGTTCAACGGTTAGCGAGATTCCACAGCTTGAGTGTGAGGCATTGGTGGCGATTTATGAGCATAATGGGGGACCCAATTGGACGAATACGACAGGTTGGTTGGCAATAGACACACCTTGTCAGTGGTTTGGTGTGGCTTGTCGTGATGGGCATATCGTGGAACTCAATCTGTTCGGTAGCTTATTTACCCCATTTGGGCTAACAGGAAGGTTGCCTGCCGAAATCGGCAACCTCTCCAACCTCTCGAACCTTGCCCTCTATCATAACCATTTGACAGAAATCCCTGTCGAAGTTGGCAACCTCTCCAATCTCTCGGTTCTTGAGTTACCCCGCAATCAGTTGACAGAAATCCCTGTCGAAATCGGCAACCTCTCCAACCTCTCGATACTATACCTAGATAACAACCAGTTGGCAGAAATCCCTATCGAAATCGGCAACCTCTCCAATTTGTCAAAACTTACCCTAAATAACAACCAGTTGACAGACGTTCCTGTCGAGATCGGCAACCTCTCCAATTTATTTTCCCTTTACCTCTCATCCAACCAGTTGACAGAAATCCCTGTCGAAATCGGCAACCTCTCCAATCTCTCGAGACTTGCCCTCTATAATAATCAGTTGACAGAAATCCCTGCTGAAATCGGCAACCTCTCTAACCTATCGAGACTTGACCTAGAGAACAACCAGTTGACAGAAATCCCTGTCGAAATCGGCGACCTAGCGTACTTAAGTTTTCTTTATCTCACTTGGAACCGCTTACCTCATCTTCCTGATGCCATTGAAAACCACCCCAGCATACAGTCATTCACATCATGGCGTTGGTCTGGTTCCCCGAATGAGGGCGAGCTATCCACACAAGAATTGCGTTGGATGGCAACACAGACGATTGTCCCCACAGACTTCACGGCATCACCGCAACCACAGCGTGACATCCAATTCTCTTGGTCCCCGATTGCTTTTCAAGGCGAAGGCTATTACGAAATCAGCCTTTCTACAAATGGCTCTACCTTTGAGGTGTCCCAGACCAGCGCAGACAAAAGCACCGATAGCATTTTAATCACAGGGCTTGAACCAGAGACAACCTATCACGCCCATATCCGAACCTATACAGCACCCCATACGAACCAACCCAGTGGTCTTTGGAGCGAGTACAGTGATGTTGTAATCGTCACCACCTTGTCCAATGCAGATAACACGGAGGGGGCAGTGCAAGGAGATATACAGCATATCTTCTTACCTGTCATAAATCATTGAACGTGAAGCGTTTGGCTATGGTCATGGTTTTGGTCACCAGACAATTGATAGGTCAGTAGCCGACGGGCGGTGCGGCGGAGTATGGTGAGCGGGTTGAAGGGACTTGGGTGGATGAGGCTCGGCGTTAGTGGCTATGTAGTGTATGATGCAAGCCCATGAAGTCAACTACCACCGGCAGAGCTGGTGGCTTGTAGTAATGCGCCTGGAAGACGTACCATCGCCGATGCGCAACTACCCACAGCCATACGCAATCAACAAGGCGCATTCCAAGTCGAAGTCCGTGACGACCAAGGTGTGGCCGATGTTTGGGCCGTTGTCTATCCACCTGACTATACGCCACCCAGCAGCGATGGTATACTTAACGCAGAGGATGGACTCGACCGTGTATCACTACAACAGCGTACCGACTTGGGCAATGATATGTATGGTGGTACGTATGCTGGCTTTGACCAGTTGGGGGATTATCGTGTGGTCATCTATGCGACTGATATGGATGAACTGGTGGCGCGGCCAGTGGTGGTGATGGTTACAGTGACAGATAAGGCAGTGCAAGAAAATAAACAGTATGTCTTCTTACCCGTCGTAAGTCGTTAAGCGTGAAGCGTTATAATCAAAGGAGGTTCATATGCAATTAGGCGCATTTTCAATCAGTTTGGCAGTCAAAGATATCGCAGCTTCCAAAGCCTTTTATGAGAAGTTTGGCTTTGAAGAAATGGGTGGTGACATCACCCAAAACTGGTTAATTATGAGGAATGACACCCACGTCATCGGATTGTTTCAGGGCATGTTTGAGCGAAATATTCTAACCTTTAACCCGGGCTGGAATCAGAATGCCGAGTCATTAGATGAATTCACGGATGTGCGTGAGTTGCAGCGTGCATTGAAGGCGCAGGGTGTTGCCTTTGCACAGGAAGCGGATGAAAGTACGACGGGACCCGCCAGCTTTGTTGTGGTTGACCCGGATGGGAATCCAATTTTGGTGGATCAGCACGTGTAAGGAGAACAACACATGAATATGGGAATCATATCAACACGAGTCCCCTCTCTATATGAGACGGTAGCACCGATTTTACGTTTTTGGAATGACTCGACATGGGTGCAGCGTCGGACAATGGATGGTATCTGTGACTTTACCTTTGGCAATCCACATGAAATGCCCCTCACCAGCTATGTAGATGCCGTGCAAAAGGCACTCGTGCCAGAGCATAAGGACTGGTTTGCCTATAAACAGAGCGAGTCGGTTGCGCAGACCGTGATCAGCGCAGATTTATCCAAGCGCTTGGGTCATCCCTTTGAGGCCGAGGATATCTGCATGACCAATGGTGCGGTTGCTGGACTGTACATCACGCTCAACACCATTGTTGATGCGGGTGATGAGGTCATCTTTATCACGCCCCACTGGTTTATGTACGAAGGCATGATTCACAGTGCGGGTGGACAGGCGGTCAAGGTCAGCATTGATGTTGATACCTTTGACTTGGACCTCGATGCCATCCAGTCTGCCATTTCACCACGTACCCGTGCCATCATCATCAACTCACCGCATAACCCAACGGGGAAGATTTACAGCCGCGACACGCTATCTGCATTGGCGGCGATGTTGGAGAAAGCAATCGCTGAATATGGACGGACTATCTACCTGATTTCGGATGAAGCCTATAACCAAATCATCCTTGATGACAATGAGTTCGTCAGCCCAGCCACC
>JBCCFC010001088.1:0-4672 GCA_039029935.1 Chloroflexota bacterium | reverse complement strand
TTTGCGCAAATCCAGGTTCCTTTCCCGGAGAAACTGTGCGAGCAATTCAAGTTTCGGTGGCAAACTTTTTCGGTATCATGATGTCGAATCGAGCACCACCGTTGGAAGAACGAAACTATGATAAGATGCTAGACAGATAATAAGTTTGTGAATAAATTTGACGAGTATCACGGAACAATGACATGGCTATTTCGCAAGAACCAACCACATTAGAAAAACTACACGGCCTGCGCTGGAACTTAGGCGCGGCAGCCGTGCGCACAATTTTTATCCAGCTCACCTATTTTGGGTCCGTCTTTATTTTGTTTCTGGATGAGTTGGGATTGGAGAAGGCCAGCATTGGCTTTGTTCTATCACTCATCCCGTTTTCCAATATCATCGCACTCTTTGTGGCGCCATCCGCCGCCCGCTATGGCTATAAACGCACCTTTCTCATCTTCTTTGGCTTACGCACGATTGTCACCCTGGGACTGTTGCTTACCCCCTTGGTGGTGGCAACCTTGGGAACACAGGCGTCCTTCTGGTTTATCGTTGGCATCGTGGGACTATTTGCCCTCTTTCGGTCCATTGGCGAGACCGCCTATCACCCTTGGTCACAGGAGTTTGTCCCATCCCATGTACGCGGCAAACATGCCGCCTCGGTGAGTCTCGTTGTCGCCCTTGTGGGGCTGGGGACAGTCTCGGTTGCCAGCTATGTCATCGAGCAAGCGCAGGGGCTAGAGGGCTTTTTGGGCTTGATCACAGCAGGCGTCATCGCTGGATTAATTGCAACTTGGCTCTTTTCGTTGATGCCGGGTGGGGCATCAACAAGCGTGGTTGATGCCAGCGTGGCTGATGGGGGGAATGATGAAGACAACGCCACATCAAGCGTAGATTGGCAAGCGTGGCGCAATGTGCTGCGTGACAGAAACTTTACCCGTTTTCTCTTTTGTCTTGCACTCATCACGCTAGGCACAGTGCCGTTGGCCTCGTTTCTGCCGCTCTTTTTAAGCGATGCCATTCACATCCCGACCAGTTCGGTGATTCTGGTACAGATGGGGACCTTGGCGGGGACGGTCTGTTCGAGCTATTTATGGGGATGGATCGCCGACCGCTATGGGAGCAAACCTGTGATGCTCATGGGCGTTGCCATGCTGGTCATTACACCACTGCTCTGGCTAGTTCTGCCCCGCACCGTTGACTGGCGTTTTGAAGCGGCCATTGTCATCACATTTATCCAAGGACTTGCTGGCCTGGGGTGGGTCATTGGATCGGGTCGAGTCCTCTTTGTCAGCATCGTCCCTGTCGATAAAAAGACTGAGTATCTTGCCGTCTTTTTCGCATGGGCAGGTGTAATTGCGGGCATCAGCCATCTTAGCGGTGGGTGGATTTTAGATACCGTGCCGATTCAACCCGCCACAGTCTATGTCATCAACCTCGATCCCTATACACCCTTACTGATTTTGGGGAGCGTTCTACCCCTCATCAGCTTATTCCTTCTCCGGCCAATGCGGACCGACACAACCATCAGCATGGTCCAATTTGCCAACCTCTTCTTTCGTGGCAACCCCTTTGGTGCAATCCGCTCTATGCTCTGGTTCCATGTCGCTCGCAGCGAGGAGGCAACCGTGTTGACCACCGAGCGCATGGGGCGTACCAACAGCCCGCTGGCGGTTGAGGAGATATTGGAAGCCTTGCATGATCCACGATTTAACGTTCGTTTTGAGGCCATTATCACGATGGCACGGATGCGACCCGACCCACGCATCATTGAGGCATTGGCCGAGGTACTGGCGTATAGTCCACCTGCGCTCGGTGTTATTGCAGCGTGGGCATTGGGGCGCATCGGTGACGAGGGGGCCATCCCCGCATTACGTACATCGTTGACGGATGCCCCCTATCGCTCGATCAAAGCGCAAAGCGCACGCTCATTAGGCACTCTTGGCGACCACGGGAGTGTTCCCACGCTGCTGACGTTGCTTCAAGCCGAACCCGACGACGGCGTACGCATTGCCTATGCCGCTGCGTTGGGTCGGCTACAGGCGACAGACGCCTTGGATGAGATATTGCGGTTGATGAATGATGTCAGCGATACACAGGCTGGCATGAAGGTCACGTTAGCCTTGGCGCGGATGATGGATAACGAGCAGTATTGTATTCAACTATGGCGTGAGATGCAGCGCGATGCCAGTACGGCCATCTCGGGGGCGATTGGCCCCATCAAGCGCAAACTGACGCGTAGAATTGAACACTATGCAGAGATCACCCGCACGCTTGACCAAGCAACAGATGCCTTTGCCCATACTGAGTTCATGGGTGGCATTGCGCATTTGACTGAGGTTGTGGCCCTCTGGCCTGCGTCTTATCTGAACGACACCGCATCAACGCTGTTACAAGAGTGTATAAAACGTGCAGGGGTGTATGGCGAAACCAGAATGGGCTATCTTTTATTGATTCTGTTGGTACTCAATGGACGGTATGCAGATTAACCTACGGTGAAATTAACCCATTGACTTTGGTCAAACTTTCCCCTATACTAGAGCAAGGTCGGGATGAGTGTGTATGCCATCGCAGGTATATACACTCATCCCAAATTTTTTACAGATTCATCGAAGGACATCAACATGACTATCTTCCAAAATCTTTTGACACCAGTTCGCCAACATCGGCAGACTGGATGTCGTCTGCTTTTCAAGAGTCTAACAGTTCTCTTGTTTACGAGCATTTTTCTACACAGTGCTTACCAATTAGACACCAACTTTGTCATATCTGCACAGGCGGCCACACAACAGCCGCAAACAAACCATTTTCTACAATCAACGACAGACGCAACACCAGATGCAACACCAGATGCCAGCCTAGACCCATCCATTATCGGCGGTCAGGAGGCCGACCCAACACACTGGCCCTGGAAGGCGGCATTGGTGCGACGACACTATGAAAATGCCTATACAGGGCAGTTTTGTGGTGGTTCGCTGGTTGCACCCGAATGGGTGTTGACAGCGGCACACTGTGTAGACGATAGGTCTCCATCACAAATCGATGTTGTGCTTGGTCGCCATCGTCTCTCATCGGATGAGGGTGAGCGTATCGCTGTTGTCCAAATATTGATCCACACCGACTATGATGACAATTTTAATGACAGCGATATCGCCCTGTTGCGCTTGGCAACACCATCCGCACAGACACCAATCTCACTGTATAAGCCCGCACCAGAGGCATCAGAATCGACAACCGTTGAGACTGTGCCTGAGACTGTGCCTGAGACTGTGCCTGAGACCGGGATAGATACTGAGACTGAGAATCCCGCTGATTCCCCAACGGAACCAATCCCATACCGCGTTGAGAACGACCACGTAGCCGCGACAGCGATTGGCTGGGGACAGACAAGTCCTGGCTATGGTGGCTCATCCAGCGATGCATTGCGGCAGGTGCTGGTTCCCTTGGTCAATCATGAGATTTGTGGCGATGCTTGGCAAGAGTATATGTCGGAATTTTATTTTTATTATGAGGTTCCTGAATTCGTAACCAACAACATGATCTGTACGGGCTATGTCAAAGGGGGGCGCGATTCCTGTTATGGTGATAGTGGTGGACCGCTGATGATCCAAACTGTTATGGAGCCAACAGAGCAAGAAGCAGCAGAACAAGAAGCAGCAGAGCAGGGGCAACCCATGACCCAATGGGAACAGATTGGCATTGTGAGTTGGGGACCGCCCTATTGCCATTCCACGGGGCTGTATGATGTGTATACACGCGTGTCTGGCTTTACAGAGTGGATCGAAGCCTGTATTGCCGATGAATCGGCGTTGGGTTGTACAGGCGGAGATGCCTTTGAACCCGATAATCTTGTCCAAGAGGCGACCGTGCTTCAAACCAACGGTATTAGCCAAACCCACTATTTCCATAACGAAAATGATGTTGACTGGTTTCAGTTTGAGGCGGAGGCTGGCACAATCTATGAGATATCTACGCAGAATATAGGTGGGGCGAGCGATACGCTTTTGTGGCTCTATGATCAGAATGGAATCACCCCCATTCATTTCAGTGATGATGTGGGTCTTCGAGAACGGTCGTCGCAGATGACATGGGTGGCACCCAAAGATGGCGTATACTATCTTCAGTTGCAGGACTACTTTAATGCAACAGGTGAGAAAAGTAGCTATCAGATACAGATTATGGAAATTCGCCAGCTCCTCTACTTTCCATTGATTGAGCTGTATCGGGATGAACTGCGCTATGAACCCAATAACGACTACACACAGGCCACACCGATTTCAACAGACGGGCGGGCGCAGACACATGGTTTTCATACATCCGGCGATGTAGATTGGTTTGTCTTTCAGACAATGACCAACACAACCTATTTGCTGGAAACCTTTAATTTGGGAGCGGGCAGCGATACCTATTTATCACTCTATGCATCGGATGGTGTGACGTGGCTAGATGGAAATGATGACAGCGGTCCTGGCCTTGGCTCATTTTTGCGCTGGATCGCGCCAGATGCTGGCTCTTACTATATACGTATACAGCATTACAGTGGATATAGCGGCCCCAACACCAACTATGATATCTCTGTGACAGCAGAGGCACAGACGCCGGATAGTTCGTTGTGGTCGAATATTTTCGATAGATGAGTGTCTTGTGGGGTGTGATGGTGTGATAGTGTGATGGTGTGATAGTGTGATAGTGT
>JBCCFC010001087.1:0-4689 GCA_039029935.1 Chloroflexota bacterium | reverse complement strand
GTATTCATATTGATATGTGCATCTTACAGAGATAATACTGCCATATAAAAAAGAACAGTCATCCCATCCAAGATGCATGACAATTGGTTGTGATATTCCACACGACTTGGAATACACTGTTATTTTGTAGTATTCATAGCCACTTCCCCTACACTACCTCACACCCCTACACATCCATTGGAAATTTTATCTTGTGGAATCGCCTAAGTAAATAAAATTATCAGTGTTAGAAGTATATCGAAAAGTGGAACAGTATGCAAACAGCGCAAAATAACCAAATGGGTCATGAGTCTCTCAGGCTCTCTCAGTGTCTCTCGCAGTGTCTCTCACCGTGTCTCTCTCAGTATCTCTCTCAGTATCTCTCTCAGTGTCTCTCACACAAAAAGTTTCTAGAAGAGAAAAAGGCTGGTATCCGAAGATACCAGCCCTTTTCTCAATACCTACCATACAAAGGAGAAAACACCAGGAAAAACCAAAGGAGTCACCTGATAGCTACTCAGCCTGGCTCCCAACAGACCTTGTAACTGATTTAAGTATAGCATGGGCTGGCGGCTTTGTAATGTAGCAAAATGCACAATTCATAAATAAATTTCTTGTCATTTTTGCAAAACATCATTATGATTTTTGTTTTTTGCAAAGATTCGCAACTGTATGTCTATACAATCCGCACAAGCACAGTGACTGCGGTTACATTTCTATTAATTGTTAATGAGATGCTAACAAATTTTTAACATCCATTTGAGTACTGTTGACGTCGTTTGTTTGGGTACATTGTTTGACCAAACCCTCAACATGCTGGATGAGAGTCTGCATCAACTGGGAATTTCTATCATTGCGTGCCGTGTTTAAACAATGGTAAGCCTGTCGATAGCTGGTAAGTGCTTGGTTGACCTCTGTTTGTGACCAAGCTATATCACCCCTGAGTTGATGAGCAAACGCCTGCCACTCAATACGTTCCAGCCGAATGCCTAGCTCCATGAGGTGTTGAACCAACGGTTCTATTTGTGTCCAAGCACGTTGTTGTACATAAATTGCCCCCAGCCCCTTTCCTGCACGCACTTGAAGATAATGGTCGTCAGCCTCTTGCGACATATCAAACGCCTCTTGCAATTGTGCCAATGCCTCACTTATACGTCCCGCCACTGCCCAAAGCTCGCCTTGCTCATACAGAATCGCACCCTGTACATGTCGGTCATACTCCATACCCGTCGCGATCATTTCTGTTAACATGTCTCTGGCTTCGTTGACACTACGTTGCGCAGCGTCATAATCGCCAATCAGACGAAACAGTTCGCTGCGGTTCGTGAGCGCAAGCCCTAAATCAAAGGGAATATCAAGCTGTTGTAACAGATGAACCGCTGTGTTACATTCATCTAGCGACTCGGCCATCCGTCCCAAATCGCGTAATGTCTCTGCCAAATTCATATGGACAAGGGCAACGCCATGCAAATCTCCACAGCGTTCTGCGATTGTACGTGCCTGATGGAAGATTTTTACTGATTGATTGAGTTCCCCCATTTCACCGTAGAGTGTCCCCAAATTGCCCAGCACAATATTGAGTGTGCCGTCATCTCCTTCACGTTTGGCAATTTGGCTACTTTTCGTATAATGGTGAAGAGCTTTAGAGAGTTTATTCAGCGATGAATAGACGTTACCCAGCCGAGAATGGGTTAAGGCGTGGAGTTCGGGATCATTGACAACCTCTGGGATCGCCAGCGACTTTTGAAACCATTGGAGCGCATCGTCATACACGGCTCGCCGCCAGGCCAAAAAGCCAAGTGTGCTATAGGTTGCCGCCAGTCCTAACCGATCACCGTTAGACTCTTGGGCAACATGTGCCTGCTCGGCATAAAAGGTTGCTTGTGCCCAATCTCCCTGCTCTCGGTATTGCTCAGAAAACAAACGCCAAAGTCGAGGAAGACCAAACTTGGAGATCACATCGCCTGTATCCTTCCTATTGCCCTCCTCATTGTCCCCCTCACTGCCCTCCAGCGTCATATAAAGCTCTTCCGCCTCTTCATAATAGCTTTCGGCATCATGCCATAACCCTTGACGATGGCGTAAATAGCCTAGATGTGTGTAGAGTGTGGCCTCGGCAGAGATATCCTCCAGTTGTTGTGCCGCGTCCAACGCCAGCAGCAATAGTTCACCCCATTGCGCCCAAGGACCGCGACGAACCATATGGGGGTGGCCTGTGAGCGCACAGTCAACCACAATGCGCCAATCTTTGGTAAAATGATAATTGACTTCGATTGCTTGCCAGAGATAAGCACGCTGTCCATCAACGTTTGACCCATTGCTTGCGTTGCTTAACGTTGTATGGTCATCAGATAATTGACTCTGATCCACAGTGTTTTCAAGCGCAGTGTCAGTGCTTTCAAGTGAAGTGCTTTCAAGTTCTGTCAACTTGCGCTGAACCCGTCGTCCTGCACGGCGTGCTTTCTCTAGAAAACTTGCTCGCCACTGTGCAACATCGTCCTGATTATGGCTATCAACGTTGTTTGCCTGTCTACTCATCTGCCCCTTTTCATGTGTGGGAGAGCTGGTTTTATCTAGCAAAATTTGATCTGGCAAAGTTTGATCTGGCAAATGCACAATCTACCACCATTTAAGCACTTCTGTCATCAAAAACGTGTGGGTCAGACGATGAATTGTATATAGCTTATCCGGCCAGCCGCCTGCATTTAGCAAGGAATAGCTGATGAGTTCTGGCAGTGCCGTCCCCAACTCCTCACGCGACAACCCTGTCACTTCAAGTAAATCATCCCACGTTGCCCCCTGAATAGGGAAGACAGGCATTGCTAGAATCACTTCGCGTGCCAGCGGAGAGAGTAGATGCCAAATTTGCCAATAGAGATAATAATATAATTCATACTCCGCTTGGTCGCGTGATTTATGCGCATTTTTGAGCCGCTCCAACACTTCGGCCAGTGGCAGACTGGTTAATTGCCCCACAACCAGTTTGAGTGCTAACGGATTGCCGCCAACCACATCATAAATCGCATTCAATGTATCGACAGGCGCATCGACTATCTCCCGCAATCCACGCTGCTCGGCTTCGTAGCGTAAAAGATCAACACTATCGGAAAAATTAAGATCATCCATGCGCATCAAGAATATGCTGGGTAATTCGACCGTATAGCGGCTGGTAATTAG
Source organism: Chloroflexota bacterium (assembly GCA_039029935.1). GTDB lineage: Bacteria > Chloroflexota > Anaerolineae > Caldilineales > Caldilineaceae. The sequence continues at coordinate 1,533 of JBCCFC010001087.1, read as the reverse complement.
AACCTTGCTGGGTTGCGTGAGATAGCGTGACTTGAGGATGAGATCGTTATAGTCTAGTGTGGTTTCAAGATTATCAATCACAATGAGCGCAGGATTGTCACTCAAAAACGTGCGCAAGGCATCTTGTTTATGCTGTACTGCTGGTGATAGACCGAGCGCGTTGCTACCCGTATCGTTGGATGCCTCCCCTGAACCATTGGATAACGATGCTGTTGATATCTCTGATTCCATGTTTGCTTTTGGGGTCTCATCTGCCATATCTGTTATCAAAGGTGGACTCAACGACGTACCCCGCGCAACTTCATTTAACCCTAATTGAATCGCTATAGTATCCAGAAATTTTTCATACGTCAGGGGCAATTGGCCTGCGTTCGTCTCGACGGCATCCCCTTGTGATATATCCGAAAAGGGTGAGGTGGGTAGGTCCTGACGCTCACCCCGCCATGTGTTATACTCTTCCTGCTTTGCGGTCAGCCAAATCACATAGGAAAAGATACCATGATCGGCAGACCACTCCGCGCCTGCGTGGGCCAAGGTTGTTTTGCCCATACCGCCCATGCCCACAATGCTGATGACCCAGGGTTCATTGGGGGCACTGAGTGTGTTGCACAGTGTCTCCAATTTCCCATCTAGCCCAAAAAGTTGCGTATAAGTTTTTGGGGGTAGATGACGACGGCGACTATGGACATTTTGGTTCAGTGCCTCCTGTGCCTGATTCTCACGCGTTAACAGACGGTCTGTCAGCAGACGAATGGCCTGTTTTTGGCGATAATAGATGCTGCTTTCCGAAAGCCCCAATGAGCGCGCTGTGGCAATGACAGATTGGCCTTGAAAAAACCGATGGACCAACAGATCTGCTGCATCTGGGTTCATGGGGCGAAAGAGTGCTACTTCTTCCTCTAACACCTTTTTGGTGGCCCAACGTAGGGCCTGTTTCCCTGACGGGGCAGCACCGCTCTGCAAAAGTTGTGAAACCAATGTCAAATCCGTAAACGACTTGGGAATTTTTGACTTGGCTCTGCGATAGGCGCGCAAAGCCAAGGTGACAGATTTCACCATATCTTCGTGCCCTGTATTTAAATCGGGCTCGATGCCACCAATATTGTGTTCATCTAAAAAATCTCCTGCGCCCTCCATAACAGCATTGAGGACTGAGGTGTGTTCTAAATTTTCTTCCAGATTTGCCTCTGGGCTTATCACTTGATCGTTTCTCATTGATTCTATTACTTTTTGGATTGCGATGTAACTATCTATAGACTTGATAAAATTGATTTTAATAAAGGCAGGCAAGCATACATACCCATCCCGCCCCGAAAGTATCTCAGGTTGGCTACCTGAGCATCGGGCGACAGCCCGAAAAACGTTCACACAGTGTGGCGAATCGCCAACCCGAAAGTATCTCAGGTTGGCTACCTGAGCATCGGGCGATAGCCCGAAAAACGTTCACCCTATGTGGCGAATTGCCAACCCGAAAGTATCTTAGGTTGGCTACCTGAGCATCGGGCGATAGCCCGAAAAACGTTCACCCTATGT
>JBCCFC010001086.1:0-4703 GCA_039029935.1 Chloroflexota bacterium | reverse complement strand
TTGAGATGGTCGAGATTGAAGGCAAGCTGGCGATTGACTGGCTGCTTGAAGGCTCGGCATCAGGCACTCTTGGCTTTGAGCCAGATTTGGCATGGATTGAGAACGGTGGCGTCAGTGGTGTCGAACTACTGGGTCGCTATACAGGCCGTTGTCCGCGCATTCACTGCAAGGACCTCGCACCCAAAGGCGAAAACCAGGACCAGATGGGCTTGGCTGATGTCGGTCATGGGACATTGGATTGGGCGGCACTGTTGCCAGCGGCCAAGGCTGCGGGTGGCGAGTGGTATATCGTGGAGCATGATTTGCCCAAAGATGCCTTTGAGACAGCACGACGTAGCTATGAATTTTTGGCAGCGAATTTATAATTCTTAATTGATGGTATAGAAACCGAGTTTGTGTCAAAAACTCGGTTTCTATACCATCAATTAAGAATTCAATAGATGAAAGGATAAAGAAAATGGCACAAGCAGCAATGTTTGGTGGCCTTGTGGTCGATGAAAACGGGAATTCGGCAGAGCTCTCGATGGTGGGGGCAAACGCCTGTTATGTTGTCTATGATGATGATTTCAAGCGGCATGTAGATGCAGAAACCGTAGACCGTCAAGTGTTGAAGTTTATGCGCGAACAGGTCGAGGGGCATCGTGATATCGCTGTCAACAGCATGATGGATATGATGGGCAAGGACGATCTCTTTACCAAAGTGGCTCTGGAAAAGTCGATTGACCAGATGGAAGACTCGGTGGGACAACCGCTGCCCGAAGATGCGCGCCAATGGCTGGGCATGATGGGGCTAAAGATTGTCATCGACTTTCACGGCGAGGTGCTGGACGTTGAAATGCCTGGCGCGGCCATTGATGATGATGACCGCTTTGGTGGGTTGGGATTTTAGAGACAGACAAGCAGAGGGCGACCGCAAGGGTCGGGAACCCTCTGGGTGTCTACAGGTGTCTATCAAACAAAATAGCTTCGATTAATCTTCTTCCATTGTAAACGTCAATGGGAAGCCATCTAAGCGCGCCTTGGCGTTGGCAATTTTCACCAATTTCTCCGCCTGTGCTTTAGGCCGCACCATCACAATGGCCGTCCCCTGCATATGCGCAGTCTCGGCGACATGCTCGGCCATTTCCTGTGACAGTTTAAAGACTTTCATAAGCAACTTAATCACATACACAAAGGTGGTGATGGGATCGTTGTGCAGCAGGATGCGATACATGGATTCTTCTGTTTCATCCGCACTGCCTTCCAGATCGGCTTCTTCATCAATATATGGGTCTAATACGGGTGCTACTAAAATGTCTCCCCCTTCACCGGGAGGTGGTATTGGGTCTACACGTCCTATAGGACTATTTACGCTATCTAACTTCGTCATATCTACAATTCGGTCATCCAAACCTAAATTTTTTATTAATTTTATCATGAATTTCTGCCCCCTATGCCACATCCATCACTCTGATTCTATATTCAATACGACACCAATATACTCCACCAATATACTCTCCAATTATACATAGTAGACAAGCAAATCAAAAAATGTGTGGTGACTGGCGTGCCACTATACAAGTACACCACCTACATCACAAACAAACGCAATTTCATCCAACGTATCCACATCAAAAATCGCATCCATCCACGCATTGAGTTGGTCCGCATCATCAGTCTGCTCAATCAAGGTCACAATCTCATCGGGGATGTCGCCAAATTTGCGGCGTAATGAACGCAGCAACGAACGTTGTTGTCCCCGTAACTCGCTTTGCTGTTCGCGCTCTTGGAGTGATTGATGCATTGAAGGGATTTGCCAAATTTCCTCTGGTTGTAGCCCTCTCAACCGCTCTTCTGGCTGTAGCCCTCTCAACCGCTCTTCTGGTTTGAGAGATGACAGGATGCGTTCGGTCGGATAATAGTGGGCTACTGCCTCGATAGGAAGTGATGGCAGATACTGCTCAAAGATACTTTTCCCGACTTCCATCAGATATTCAGCCGTAATCTCAGCTGGTGCAATCTGTGTCATGTTTAACTTTCCTTTTTCAACAAGTGTTACTTCCAACCCTTGAAGTAACCATAATAAATCTGTTGAGATAGACATCATCCCCGTGTCCCGCAAGATCGCAAATGCCCATACCTTTTCGGGGCGTTTACTGGCAAAATATTTGACCAATGCGTTGTGCGGCTCTCTAGCCAAATCGTTTAACGATAGGATAGCGACACGTCCCTTAATCAGATCATCACAACGATAAATGCCAGACTTTTCAGCCGGAGAAAACCCTAAGTCATCGAGTGTCTCCTTGGATGGTGTCTTCGAACTCAGCAGAAATGTTGCTAAGACGGCTTCGGCGTCTCCTTTAAAGTCTGGATTCCTCCGCAGTTTATGCACCATATAGGCGTTATCATAGGTGAGTGCCTGACGAACTGCCCAGATGTTGACCGATTCCGTGTACTTGAATTCAATTAAGATACGATTGGCGTCTGTGTCACGGATGCCGTCAGGCAAAAGGGCGCGCTGTTCCTCTGTCCAGACAGGATACTTGTTGCGTATGAGAACCAAATCCGCTTTGGGTGGATCATTCATCAAATTGAGTTCTGGATACACTTCAATTTCAACACTGGGTAATGCAAGTTCCTGTTCTGTGCCAAAGATACGATACCACTTGGTCGAACTATCCTGTGGTGGATTAAGCTCCTTTTCTGTTAGTTGTGATGAGGGAGATGATTGTGGCTCCCCTTGTTGGTGATTGTCCATAATAGAACATAGTATACAACAATGTAGGTATTACGACAACACTCATGCCAACCCATCCAGAATCATCTCAATTACGGCCACCTTATGTCTGACTTCTAATTGATCAAACAATGCTTTGGCCTCTTCAAAAGAATGTCTTGCGTTATCAATCTCTCTTTGGGCGACATGGATATCTCCCATGACCTTATGACTATAGGCGGCCAACTCGTCTAAGCTGTATTCTTCTGCGGTTTGGAGTGATTCAGAGACATATTTGTTCGCGTCCTTGAATCGTCCTTGTTGCAAGCGGATTTCCCCCAAAGTGCGCTGTGCGTTGCAGGTAAACGACGGTGTTTCAGCCTGGAATCCCCACTTGACGTTTTCTTCTGCCTTGTCTAGTTGGCCGAGTTGCACATAGATTTCTGCCAATGATTGTCGTGTGATCATCACGCCATATTGATTCTGAAATTGTTCAAAGAGAGATAACGCCCTTTCGGCGTAGGGTAACGCCTGTTCATATTGTTCGGCAATTACGTACATGTTGGCATAGTTTTGTTGAACCCCGGCTAAGGCAACTTGATGCCCCATTGCCTGATAGTATTGTGATGCGCGCTCATAATAGTCCGCTGCCAGTTCAACCATTCCTTGACGGCTGTAAATATTGCCAATATTTTTACAGGTTTTTGCCTGACCATGAATATGCTGTAATTGATCAGCAAGCGCAAGTGCGGCTTGGTAGTGTGCTAATGCACGCGGTAAATTATTCATGCGCGCTTGCACCATTCCCTTGGTCTGTTCCATCTCATATTCAATCTTTAGTGCCGCTTCCCATGCCTTCTCAGTCTCATCGTCCTGAACAGAAACCAATGCCAACTGTTTATAATAGAATGCAAGATGATCTCCATTAATGGTGTCAATGTCTCTTTCGGCAATCTCAATGGCACGACCGTAGGCAAATGCTGCGCCACCAAAGTCGGACCGTTGAAGTTGTATATATCCACGCATGGCCTGTGCTTCAGCGGCATGCGCATCTGTCTGCCAATCAGTGCTATCTAGGTCGGTCAAAATCTCATCATCACGCCCAAAGAGCTGGTATAAATAACATCGCATTAAGGTTAGCTGTTCACGGTTCGTTTGCGTTAACGACTCTTTGGGAATGCGTTTAAGGAGTTCTAACGCAACACCACTTTGACCTTGGGTGATTTCGTGCGGGCTGTACATATACCATAATTGGACAGCGTGGTCGTAAGCGTTTGCCTCAATCAGATGATAGAGTGCTGAGGTATTCTCGTTATATTGTTGACGTATCAGTGCTGCTTGCTCATGATAGGCTTTCCGTCCCACATTCGTCAAAGTTCCCGCAATTGCCTCGCGGTATGTTGGCTGCAAGCGGACAGCCTCTTGGGTATCAAACTGGAGTAAACGACGTTCCTGCAAACGCACAAACATATCACGGTTTGTCTCAGTAAGAATGGGTTTCATGGGGATTTGACCGATAAACACCGACAGAAATTGCAGTAGCTGCCATTCCGCCTCTGGCAGTCGCTCTTGAATCCGCTTGAGGATAAATTCAACCGAGGGTGATTGTTGCAGTTCTTCTAAAAGTTCATCCAGCGATTGCCCCCCAATCTCCATCAGGGTCAACGACAGTTCAAGTAAGTATGGGTTGCCCAGAGTAGCCTCGTGTAATTGGGTCAATTTTTGTAGATTGAGTATGCGCAGCCAATAAGGGGAAATATCTGCGTCTTCGACCATCTGCCGGATATCGCCAGTTGAAAGACCAGAGAGTTCCACCTCGTTCTGCTACAATATTGCGGCGAACACTTTGCCACGCTGAACGATCATTGCAATTGCAATAGGGAAATCCTAATTGGAGGAAAAAGTTACGACAAAGCAAATCATGGAATAGAAGCACTGTCTGAACCCACAACGGCTTCTCGGTATTGCTGGCCTGGGCTCGGCGGGGTAGATGTAAATTCAATTCATT
>JBCCFC010001085.1:0-4705 GCA_039029935.1 Chloroflexota bacterium | reverse complement strand
ATTAGTTTTGACCCCCAACCAAATTTATAGTAATATGAGTGTTCACCAATGAGTGGACACTCATTCCAATTATTTGGCAGGCAGTTATACTGCATATCATCATTTTATGACCCACGCGGAATATGACAAAGAGGAATGGAAAAATGATCCTTGGTATTAACATGAGTCATGCAAATAACACTTATGCAGAACTGCTTGATTATTTTGAGCCACGTCCAATCACCTGTGATGAAGAATATTGGGCCACAAATGCAATTATTGGCGAGTTGTTATCTGAACCAGCATTATCAGAAGATGCTCAAGCATACTTACATCTTCTGAGCATGTTAATCGAAGCCTATGATGAAGAACAAAACACTATCCCTGAATTGCGAGGGATTGAGTTGCTTCGTACCCTGATTGAGGAATCCGACTTTGAGCAATATGATCTCCTTTTTATCTTTGAGGGGGAATCACTTCTCTCTAAAATTTTGGCAGGAGAACATTATTTAACCGCTGCACATATTAATCAACTTGCAACATTTTTCGACTTGCCACATCAACTTTTTTTTGACGAGCCAGTTCAAACGCTATCTTCCAATGGGATTCAACAATCTGCACTTATCCCTGTTGGCTAGTAAATTTATACACAACTTCAAACGCGGTATATAACAGTAGGTCTACATGAACATCAATCCATGGATCAAACAACAATCACCAAATCCCAACGCTCGTCTGCGCCTTTTTTGTTTTCCTTATGCGGGTGGGGCAGCGTCCATCTATCGTACATGGCACCAGTATCTACCCAATGACATTGAGGTCTGTGCAACCCAATTGCCAGGTCGCGAAAATCGTATTCGCGACCTGGCATATACAAATGTTTCCATACTTGCCGAGTCATTTATCCCTTATTTACTACCCTACTTAGACAAACCGTTTGCGTTCTTTGGACATAGTATGGGGACGATGATTGCCTATGAACTGACACTGCAACTGCAAGCAAGAGGGCATTCCCCCACACATTTGCTGATGTCTGGACGACGTGCCCCTCATCTGCCAGAGACGAGGTCCTTGGTCCATACATTGGCTGATGACCTCGACTTTCTTCAAGAGTTACAACGTCGATATAGCAATATTCCAGAGATCATTTTTCAAGAAGTCGAGTTACGCGAGTTATTTATTCCTCTTTTACGGGCAGATTTGGAGCTGGTCGAAACCTATCAACCTACAGGTGAAACACGATTGTCTTGTCCCATTGTTGCACTGGGTGGAACAACCGATGAGCATGCATCGCGGGCGGATCTGCTCGCTTGGCAAACGTTAACCACTGGCAAGTTTAATCTACACCTATTCCCTGGTGGACACTTTTATCTGAATGATCAGACCCAGCCATTAACCCAAACCATTAAGCATTATCTTGAAGCATAAAACAGGAAGAAACCATGAGTGTACTTTATTTCAACGCCGAGCATGAAGATTTGCGCAAATTGGTGCGCCGCTTTGTCACTAACGAAATCAATCCATATGTTGAGGAGTGGGAGGCTGAAGGTATCTTTCCCGCCCATCAGCTCTTCAAAAAACTGGGTGATTTGGGGCTACTGGGCCTTGTCTATCCAGAAGCCTATGGTGGCGCCGAGCTTGATTACTGGTATCAAGTTGTCTTCTTAGAGGAAATCGGTCGTACACTCTGTGGCGGTGTGCCGATGGGCATTGCCGTGCAGACGGACATGGCGACACCTGCACTGGCCGAACATGGTACACATGAGCAGAAAGAGACATTTCTTAAGCCTGCCATCAGTGGTGAGGCTGTCTTCTCGATTGCGGTCAGTGAACCCGATGCAGGGTCGGATGTAGCCTCGATTCGCACCCATGCACGGTCGGATGGCGATGACTATATCATCAACGGCTCCAAGATGTGGATCACCAACGGTACACAGGCCGATTACCTGACATTGCTGGCGCGTACTGGTGAAAACACACAAGGATTCAGCGGCATGTCGCTGATTATTGTGCCAACCAATACATCTGGATTCACGGTCAGCCGAAAGCTTGACAAGTTAGGGATGCGCAGCAGCGACACCGCCATCCTAAGCTTTGACGATGTGCGTGTTCCCAAGGCCAACCGCATTGGACCGGAAGGCATGGGCTTCCAATTACAAATGCAACAGTTTCAGGTAGAGCGGCTGGCAGGAGCCTTGTTGGCTGCATCTGGGATTGAGGAGATGATCAAGCTGACCGTCAGCTACTGTCGCGAACGTCACACCTTTGGCAAACCGCTGATTGAGAACCAATGGATTCACTTTAAGTTGGCAGATTTGCTCTCCGAAGTGGAAGCATTACGTCATCTGAACTATTATTGTGTCCAGAAATTGGTGGCAGGGCAGGACATGACGCGTGAAGCATCAATGGCAAAGTTAAAGGCTGGCAAACTCAATCGACTGGCAGCTGATACCTGTATCCAATTTCATGGCGGCATGGGCTATGTGGAAGAGTACCCGATGGCTCGCTTCTATCGTGATGCGCGTTTGACCTCAATTGGCGGTGGGGCTGATGAAATTATGATGGGCATTATTGCGAAGATGGAAGGATTTATGTCCAAGAAGCGGGGATAGGCACAACTATTCAGAACGATGAGAAGTTCAACCCGCGTGATTTTAGCCGACATCAACAAAACTAGCTGAATGATTCAGCACTATAGAGAAAACAGACGAAAACATATGCAAAAATCAATCTATTTTAATGAAGAACATGAGATGATTCGGGGGCTGCTTCGTCGATACATCGAAAATGATGTCATGCCCAAGGCGCACGAGTGGGAAGACACAGGCAGCACACCACGAAGCATCCTCAAAGCGATGGGTGAGCTGGGCTTTCTGGGGCTGACCTATCCTGAACAATATGGTGGCATGGAGATGGACACGATGGCGACTGTGGTCCTATCCGAAGAGTTGGGTCGCTCCACCTTTGGCGGCTTTGCGGTGACGATCCTTGTCCACACTGACATGGCATCACCCCACCTTATGAACGCGGGCAACGAGGCACAGATGGCGAAGTATATGCCCGGGATTATCACGGGCGATATCCTGACCGCGATTGCGGTGACGGAACCCGATGCAGGCTCCGATGTTGCGGGCATCAAGACGCGCGCACGACAGGATGGCGACCATTGGGTACTGAACGGTTCCAAGATATTTATCACCAATGGCGTTCATGCGGACCTCTATTTTGTTGCAGCTAAGACTGACGGCAACGCGAATCAACGCTCGCGGGGCATGACGATCTTCTTGGTTGAGAAGGATACACCCGGTTTTAGCGTGAGCCGTGCGCTTGATAAGATGGGCTGGCGTAGTTCGGATACAGCAGAGTTGATCTTTGATGAGTGTCGTGTGCCTGTGGAGAATATACTTGGTGAGGTCAATCGTGGTTTCTATGCCGTCATGAAGAACTTCCAGAATGAACGGCTGGTGCTGGGGGCGCAGTCACTGGGCGAAGCGCAAAAGGCACTTGAATTGACGATTGAGTACGTAAAAACACGTAAAGCCTTTGACGGTGTTCTGTGGGACAAACAAACCATTCGCCAACGAATCTCGCAGCGTTTGGCCGAAGTTGAGGCGGGGCGTCAACTGCTCTATCACGCCGCGTGGATGGATGTTCAGGGCATGGACTGCATCAAAGAAGTGTCAATGGTCAAAGCGTATTGTGGTGAGTTGGTCAACAAAGTGATGTATGACTGTCAGCAGTTTCATGGTGGCTTTGGCTATATCCGCGAGAGTGCCATTGAACGCATGGTGCGCGATGCGCGTATCCAGTCGATTGGTGGTGGCGCGACCGAGGTTATGCTGGAAGAGGTCGCCAAGCGCGTGTAAAACAATAGTACATTAAACAACTTGCCGATATTTTCATTATTTGATATAATTTTGTCTATACAGGATTACTCGGATAATAGGTGTTTTCATTCTTGTTCTTGTAAGGAGTTCGAAACCCAATGAGTACACAACAAACGACAATGAATCCCGCATCAGTGATTCATTCTGCAAACAATGGCAAAAATCAAGAATCAAATACTCACAATGGTGATGGCGGGGAGATATCTTCATTCAATGGTAACGGCAATCACGCATCAGCCGATACTTTGATTGCCCCTGTCTATTGGCAAGTTGCACCGCTCAGAAAAACAGCCTCATCTTACCAAAACGGTCTGGCTCAAAATGGCACAGCCCCTAGAGGCTATGTGTCACTTCCCGACTTTGAGCCAGACCTTATTCCGTTGCATGAATTACAAACCAAACCTTGGTGGCCTGACCAACTACCAGACCACACCCAATTACCAGATTCGGATGGCACTTTCGTGAAAAATTTCTTAGAACACCGACAAGGCATACTGTTGACAACTTCGCTTGAACCGCTGATTCAGCAATTACACCCTGATGGTCGCTATAAAATCGGTCAAGATACGGGCATTTATTGGCGATGGTATCAAGGCGCAGTTGTCGTTCAACGAGGCTGTGAGGCCCCTGATTGGTTTTATGTACCCAATGTAGAAGGTAATCTGCCACGCTCCTACGTCATGTGGCAAGAGCTTGTGTCGCCAATCATTGCCATCGAATTTGTTTCGGGTGATGGCAGCGAAGAGCGAGACGAGACACCTTGGGAAGGTAAATTCTGGGTCTATGAACACATGATCCAACCTCAATACTATGCGATTTATGCAGAGGATCGCAGACAT
>JBCCFC010001084.1:0-4710 GCA_039029935.1 Chloroflexota bacterium | reverse complement strand
GCAGGGGGGCTCAGGCGGTACCTGCATCGTCTCGCGCGTCGCCGCGACGGCGTGCTCAACCGCTTCCTTGCGATCCACGACGAAGCGTTGCGGCAGGTTGCGCTCGAGGACGAGGAGTTCTTCGCGCTCATCATCGATCTCCTGAGTTTCGAGACGTCTCGGGGTGAGCTGCGCTTCGGAGCATTTCGAGATTCATAGGTATCCATAACATCTGTCCACAAAAAAGAGCGATAATTGGTGATTTGATAGACGATATCGCCAGCTTTGTCCTCTTTGCGTGTAATTCCCAAACCCGCCCGATAGACCCCAAGTACATCCTCGCGCTTTTGACGTTTAGCTTGCGGTTCATCACCAGATTGTGGATTGTGCGCAAGCCATTGGCGACATAAGGCAGCAATTCTTTTCTCCAATTTGAGTAATTTAGCGAGGTTCTCTTCCGGTGTCCGATTGTATTTTTGTATAGCCGCATTCAATTGGTCATAAGTTGTCCCCGCGATTAAATGCATTGTCATGCCACCCCGCCCCCGGAGAGAAGGGAATTGAATCTTTTTGAAAAAATCTAATTCAGGCTCATCGCCCCCTACGCGTTGGATCGTTTCACTCGATGGTTGTGTTTCTGTAGAGGGTGTGCGTTCAATCTTAAATGGCTGATAGATCGCCTTCATCACAGGTGTCGGTTTACTATTGGCGGCGCGTTCGCGCAACAGTTGAATCGTGGCCTGTGTGCCAATAGTTTGATGCAGATTGTTGACATCCTCAGCCGACAACGGTGTCAAGTGGGCAGCATTCCTGCCAGAGAGCCGTTGAATTGTCGTTAACGGTGTCGTGGTGTTTGGTGATGATTGTGATGTTTTTTGAACAACGTGGCGTTGTCTCAGTGGTGCGGGTTTGGTCTTGTGTCCATGTGACATACTGTACATCCTTGGTGTTCTACGCAAAAAACAGGTCCATCTGCCAAGTGCGTTTGTCGATTATGTGTATTCATTATACTACTGTTATTGCCGACGAATGTTAAATTTAGTTTAAATAACCTCAAATCGAGGTCAAATCGAGATTCAATGACACACAACCCACAACTTTTGTCGTAGTTTATACGTCGTATGTCTATAGTCACAGAAAGATGACAAGATTGTCAGCAAACACCTAAGATTTATGGGATACAAAGAGGCCATGCCAACGTTCCATAGCCAGCGTTTCTAGTCACACAACAATCGTAAGAAAAAAGTAACTTTAGTTCTATAACCTTATCTCTTCTATCATGTATGGCATGATTTTATGTGACAGCGTATTGCTTGACAATGATAATTTGCACATGTCACTTGCTCATGTTAAAAAGAAGACATTTTGCCTGACCATAGATCGAACATTTAGCGGATGTATTTTTGGCAAAAATGGGCGTACTATAGATGGATACATCATAAGGCATGAAGAGATAAGGCGATAGCGATTGTGGACAATCAACATGCAAATTGAACACTTGGAATAGACGGTATGACAAATTTAGCAGATATCACACACACAAACCCTACATCCAATACAATAGCCGCCTTGCGCTCCTCACGAGCCTTCACGCTTGCCCGATTCTTCATCGTTGTTTTCATCATCATCACCGAGTGGATGATTGCCAGTTCAGCAGTGAGTGCCTCTGCGCTTCCCGCACACCCACACCAGCCAATCATCGCAGATGTATCCGATAGCAACCCACAACAGTCAATTGAGACTGAGACTGTTATTGAGACTGTTATTGAAACTGACCTTCAGAATGACACCCGGATTCAAGGCCGTGTCTGGCTTGATCTCAATCGCAATGGCCTGCAAAACACGGGTGAGCAGGGCGTTTCGGGCATTGTCATCAACCTGGTCGAACCCCGTTCGCAGGCAGTCCTGCAACGGAGCACCAGCGATGCCAATGGCCTGTATAGCTTTGCCGTCTCTCCAGGCAACTATCGTGTGGAGTTTGAGGTGTCGGCAGGCGTTATCACGATTGCCAATGTAGGCGAGAACCCACAGCTCGACAGCGACGCCATGCCCAGCACATCCACATCCAACTTGTTTGTTCAAACCGATGAGTTTGCGGTGAGTGAAGGTGAGCAGACAGTCGGGTGGGATGTCGGGTTGCTCCCCGCCAACATCAAGGGGCGTGCCTGGCTTGATGTCAATGAGAATGGGCTACAAGACGAGACCCCACTGATGCCTGTCGCTGATATCCCCGTGCATCTGGCAGTAGCGGCCAACAACCAAACCCAAATCACTATCCAGCAGACCACCCAGACCGATGCACAGGGCATCTACACCTTTACGGCGCAGCCAAATAGCTATGTCGTCTTTTTTGATCTCCCACTTGACATCTTAACCCCATCCAATCAAGATGGTCCGCTCGGAGATGCAGGTGACAGTGATGCCTATCACGAGGCTGGTACAGGCGAGAATCCGGGCGAATACTATGGACAGACACCCTTAATCCAAGTCACCTTTGGCAGTGTCACCAGCAACCACGATGCAGGCATCCGCCCATCGGTGATTGGTGACCGCGTGTGGTTGGACATCAACCGCGATGGCATACAGGATGACGCTACAACAGGTGAAATCGGGCTGGGCACAGAGGTCAGTGAGCCAGGTGCGCCCATCATCCCCGTGAAACTGTATAATGCACAAAATCAACTGCTGGCGGAGACACTCACCACCCCAACGGGGCACTATAGCTTTACGGTCGCCCCTGGTGTCTATCAGCTTGCCTTGGATGTGCCAGAAGAGGCGTTGCCCAAGGTCGATGTCATCACATCCGACGACGCATTGGCCTTTATCAGCACAGATGCGTTAACCATCGGACATACCTTGCCGTTCACAATTGCCCTTGGCGAGAATAACCTGTCGTTAGATGTCGGTCTCTATCCAGCATTGATACAGGGGGTCGTGTGGGATGACCTGAATGGCAACGGGATTCGTGAACAGTCAATCAATGTGTCCTTGGTGGCCGAGCCGGACGACCAAGCCGAGCCGGGGTTAGGCCATGTCAAAGTGGCTTTGCTCGACCACCATACAGGCCAAACCATCCTAGAGAGTGCCAGCGATTTTAATGGTGAATACACGCTTGCAACGATTCCTGGCCTCTATGACATCGCCTTTACACAGCCGGAAAACTATCTGTTTAGTGTCGTAGCCGCTACACAGGACCCTCAACCTTCTTCGCCTGAAAACAGTGGGCCGGACACCCCCAGCAGACCCAGTAACATTGTCACCAGCGATGTCAACCCCGACACGGGGCGCATTATGTCGGTGACGGTGGCCTACAATCAAACTTATGCGGGTTGGGATGCGGGCATGTATGCCGGGGCGACATTGGGCGATTTTATTTGGGCGGATGATAACGGCAACGGTCTGTTTGATGAAGATGAATCGCAGATTGCCGATGTCGTGGTGCGGCTTTATAGCGAACCCGATGCGCAAAGCGGAAACAACTTAACGGGTGTGTTGCGAGCCATCAGCCGCTCCGATGACCAAGGGGCATATCGTTTTACACAGATGTCGCCGGGGCGTTACTACATCACGGTCGAGCCACCTGTCAACCAAGAGTATGTCCTGACACGCAACCGCTCAGGCTTGTTAACCTTTGCGAGTACAACAGAAACCCCATCAGAAATTCAAACAGAAATTCAAGCTGGTGCGCAAAGTAGCATTGTCGAATCATCGCCACAAATGCGTTCAAATACCTTTACCGTGACATCAGGATTGGAAGATTTCTCACTGGACCTTGGCATGGCCCAGCCCGCAGCCATCCACACCTATCTGTGGTATGATCAGAACCGCAACGGTGTCCGCAATGGGGATGAACTGGGGGCGGGCGGTGTCACGGGGAAACTTTACAATGATTTTAATCGTCTGATCGCTCAAGCAACCTCAACACCGACTGGCACACTCAGTTTTGTCAAAGTGCCACCCGGTATCTATCAGCTAGAGTTTGATGCCGCAGTCGGCTTGGGCTTTACCAGCCAAGGCCAAACGTCCAATGAGCAACAGGATAGTGATATCGATCCCTTCACAGGACGCACGCGATTATTTCAACTCCAGCCCGGTGAGGTCAATGTTGAGTGGGGTGCGGGCGTCGTTATTCCCAGAGAATTAATTGATGTCTGGGATTTTGCGGCATCAGAGACCGTGGTTGTCAGTAGTACAGAGAGTAATATAGAGGACGAGTCATCTGTGCCATCGCAAACGGCCATTGCCCTAACATGGCACACCAGCGACTATATTGCATCCAGCGGGTTTCGTTTATATCGCAATACGGTGTTGGATAGAGCCAATGCAAGCGTTGTCGATGCCAGCATTATGGTTCAAGAAAGCAACGGACAAGTGAACCCCGCTGAACCCCTCCCTGGGAATACGCCGGATAGTGTTTCTTATCGTTATCAAACCATCGACCCAATCGCAGAACCAGCACATTACTATTATTGGTTGGTGGATATCGAAAATGGCTTTGAAGTGAATGAACGTGGACCCATTGAACTGGACGTTGTGACGGTGATTGTGGATGAATCCAATACAGACGTATCGGATCAGTTGCCGGACGGTGTATTAGAACCGAGCAGCGACGTTAATCCGGGGCAGCAAGGGGCAGGCAGCCGCGTCTTTATTTATTTGCCAATGATTGCGCAGGATTAAGTTAAACGGCGTTGATTTTTTCATTATGCACAACCAACGCCAGTAAACCAT
>JBCCFC010001083.1:0-4713 GCA_039029935.1 Chloroflexota bacterium | reverse complement strand
CGGTGGGACGTGGTCAGTGCGCGGCTCACTATAGGCGTTGTCAATGCTATAATATTTTCCTTCATAGGATGCGGGTGTTTCGGTCCACAGTTTTTTGACGATTTCGTACGTCTACTCTAGTTGAGGAATACGCACCGCTGGTCGAGGGAATTCATAATTATAGGCTTCATACTCCTCAATCATCCAGCCCGCACCAATGCCAAATAGAAACCGCCCACCCGTCAACCACTGTAGATTGGCAACCATCTTTGCCAGCAGCCCCGGGTTGCGATAGGACTGACAGAGGACACTAGAGCCAAAGTTGAGGTTGGGATATTGCGCTGCCAAATACGTAATGGTGGTCATACACTCCGTGTAGGGTGTATCATTCGATTGCCACTTTGCCCAGGGCATCACGTGGTCATCAATCCACACCGAATCCATATGCGGTTCGACTACGCGCAACATTGTGTGCAGTTGCGCCAAAAACGACGTTGCATCGCTGCCATCCACTGGAAATGAATGGGCGTGCCAGCCAAATTTTAGGTTGTTCATCTAATTCTCCTTGTGAAAAGTTGAAAGGTTGAAGGGTTGAAGGGTTGAAGAGTTGAAGGGTTGAAAAGTTGAATTCTCAACGTGTCTTTATGACAGGTTTGGGCGAACCTAGCGGCCTGTCGGAGAGGTTCATATGATGTACATACCTCACTAAGTTCCCCTTGTAAACGACTAGAGTACTGTACTCTTCAACCTTTCAACTCTTCAACTCTTCAACCCCATGTGCCTGACGATATTTTAACTGTGTGTATTCACCATAGGTGATTGGCTCGTATTTGGGTGGATGCGTGGCGTCGCAGAAAGCATCCAGACACTCAATTACAGCATCCTTGTTGGCTCCGTGAAAAAATGGAATCGATTGTCTGCGGCTTTGAAGGCGCGCCTCTGTGGATGGATTCACCACACGGTGTACGGTCGAAATCCAACGGTCATTGGTCCAGCGCATCATGGCGTCACCAATATTGACGATAAACGAGTCGGGGATTGTCGGTACATCAATCCAGTCACCATTGCGGTGTTGTGCCTGTAGCCCACCGGGTGAATCTTCTGCCCACTCGTCTGCCCAGAGTATGGTTAAAAAATCATAGTCCGAGTGCGCACCCGCACGCAATTGTCCGGGCAGTGGGTCCACCTGCTGCTCTGGATAGTTGAGGACACGTAGGGACGAGTGATGACGGTCAAATTTATCGTCAAAGTACGTCTTGGGCAAGCCAATGGCTGCGGCAAAGATATGTCTCAGGCAAGTCGCTAAGTCGCTCATGGCAGCATAGTAATCATACCAAACCTGCTTCAAGGTGGGCAGTGCTGTCGGCCATGCATCGCCCATAAACCCCGGACCAAAATCGAGTGACTCTTTGAAATCCCCCGGTCTTTTATCGCCCAGACTCGCGGCCAAACTTTCGGCCATCATCGGAAAGTACATCAACCCACCCAGTTCATCGCCTGTTTGCTTGACTGTCAACTTTTGTTCGGTTGGCAAGTCAAAAAATGTGCGCGACAGGCCATACATCTGCATAATGAGGTCGCTGGGAATGCCATGTCCAGTAATGGTAAAAAAGCCAATCTCTTCGCAGGCAGAACTAACCGCCTTGATGACATGATTGCTCCCCGCTTCATCACCCTCACGAAACGGTGTGATATCCACGACTGGAATCTGGAATTGTGTCATTTGCGAAACCCCTTCATAGTTCATGTGGGTTATTCTCGCAGTATTTGGACAAAATGTCAAAGGAACAACATGGAATATCTGCGTTGGTTGGAACCGTGTATCCACGTACACAGACTGCTATAAGAAGAAATTGAGATCACCAAATACAGCCATTGGCGAAGTACAAGCACGGGTGCTGCTGACCTATGGTCGTCGCCAAAACAAACTGCTGTCCATTTTAACATGATTGCTACTCCTGCATAACCCAGATGCCAGAATGTTGTTGTCTCATCTGGAAATGTTGATTGAATATCAGTTTCAGCGAGCGTTTACCGAAAACATAGAGTTGTTGCCCGACCCAATTGGTTGTCTGCTCATGAACCTGTGTGCGATTCCACATGAAACAGGCTATCAACTTGACCCAGATATTCCCTATCGACGCGGTGAGATGCCCTGCCACATTGTTGAGTTCCTAAGCGAACATCGTGCAGAGTTGTAAGAACTTGCACTTGCATTGGACGCCGACTATCCTCGCATAGCCGAATCCTGTCGGCGCGTTGTGGCAAATCCAGCAGATGCACAAGGCAATACCTGCAAAACGTTAGGTGATGTGATTATCGCGCTACAAACGCCAGACGACGCTGTGTTATGGACGACTGATGCCAGCTTTGAAGTGATTTGCCCGACGTTGGGGATTCTGTTTTTGCGTGAGCCGTTGCATTCATAGATTATGTAGATGAGTCTGTCAGAAAGACACAAATTTGTCAGCATTTTGGGTGGAGATTGCGCCCTATGCGGAGGCACGTGAACGTGTACAAACCGAGCTGTACCTGATGGCTGCGTTGCGAGAGACTGTACGCCCTCAGCTTGTAGAGGCGGCCCAGCAGTCTGGGTTGCATGATGTGGATGAGTCGCAAATAGACCTAGCCTTGAACACGGCATTACAGGCGATTTCGGTTGAAGTTGATTCCACGGAAGGGACTGTGCGCCATATCGCCATGGGCGAAGGGGGTGTGTATGGTGGCAAGTTGGTACGCTTACGCAACATCACATTGGATACTGAAAGGCTGATGAAATTTGCGGGCAGCACACTCCTCAATCTGGCAACAAATCCGATATTGCTGCCCTTTAGTGTCCTGCTTGCCATCTTAGAATTACGAAACTTAACCGAAGTCTCCATCAACGAACAAGAGGCCACCGTCTTTTGGGGACTACTCCATGCCTGTGGACGCCCGAATCATCCGACCAAGGAACATGAAGTTTTCGAGCGCATTAACAAAGAACGCACTAAACATGGCTTGGTCGCTGAATTGACTGAGAACCAGATACAGGCATCGCTTGAACAGTTGACCCGTTTGGGCGTGGTCGAACGGGTTGAGGGGCGGTATCCGATGTGGCAATTCGTGGAATCGTGTCGGATACGGTAACGCGGAAATACGACAACGGATTTGGAGAAGGAACGGATTTTCGTCTCGCACAAAATCCGTTCCTTCTCCAAATCCGCTGTCGTATGCGCATTGGGTGTCTACTGAACAACCAACCGACCCTGCATCAGTGGATAATGCCCTGGCGGTGTACAGATCACCATGTATTCGCCAACCTCTGGCGGTGCAGTAAAGGTGAACTCTCCTTCGGCTCCACCATCAACCAACTCTGTAGTGTAGTAGGTGAGGCTACCATCATCCACAAAAGGCACAGGGGCTTCTTCGCCCAACTTGATGACCGCCCAGTTGTGTTGCACACTACCCTCGTTTTTGAAGCGCAACGTGACATCGGCTCCGCTTGGCACGGTCCACACAGGCGGCTCGACCAGATTGTTGCTGCCTTCCTCGCCAAAGTAGAGATCACCTGCTGTGACTTCGAGCGTCGTTCCTGATGAAGATGCATCACTGTCCATTGCGTCACTGTCCATTGCATCACTGTCCATTGCGCCACTGTCCATTGCATCTGTGCTCATGGCACTCTCATCAGAGACACCCATACCATCAGCCGTCACAACAAACCATACATCACTGACGCCTTGTCCGGCAGTATCACCAATATTGACATCACCTGCAAAGTAGTAGAGCGGCCAGCCATTGTATGTCACCTGTGTTGCGCCATCGGTCGTCGTGGTCGTCCCTAGCATAGCTGCGTCAACGCCGTCGCCAGCCACAGGGTCGCCATCGGTCAACAATGCGGGCCAGAGCAATAGACAGGCTGCGTCACAGTTGCTTACATTGGGGGCATCTTCGGTAAAGAGGTAGAGCGTTTTGCCTTCGCTATCGACCAAAAAGCTGCCCAAAGCATCGTTCCCACCCAGCATGACAGCCGTGCCTGTCGCATCTTCAGCCGCTTCTGCGTCATCATTGGCGTCGCCATCAGATGCAGTGTCCTGTACATGTAACGTTGCCGTGCCCGTCGGTGATGCAGCGGCGTTGTTCATCATTTCCTGCGAACCATGATCGCCAACATCTTCAATCTCCATGTCGATTAGCGGCTTCAATGCGAATGGGGCAGGGCTGTCGTCTGGTTCTGGCTCAACCGAAATGGCGGTGACAAAGCCGATAATATCCACTGGCGGGTTGAGAAAATCTTGTCCCGGGTCATCCGGTCCAGTGCCGGGACCACCCGCTGTCGGGCCAGAGCCGTCTTGGTCCATTGCATGACCATCAGTAAAGCGTCCTGTTGAGATCGGTCCATCTGGTCCTACAACCCAGCCTTCATAGACCCAGCCGTCTGGCAGTGTTGGGACATTTAAGCTGTCGTCAAACCACCAGATACCATTTTTGTAGGTGTTGACATCGGTTGCGCCATCAAGATAGCCAATGCCCAGAATGTAGGAACCATTGGCATCAGCAAAATCAGTGCCCAAGGCGGCGGGGTGTCCAATGTTTAATTCGGCAACGCCATCGACAATGTTGCCACCAAGCAGGTGGACAGCACTGGGTGCGGGGTCAGGGTCCGGTGATGGTTCAATCGTGAGCACAAAGGCGGTGGCGTCGGCAGCACTGCTGTCCAGGGCAAAGGCGTTCTCGCTGAGGTTGCCTTCG
>JBCCFC010001082.1:0-4714 GCA_039029935.1 Chloroflexota bacterium | reverse complement strand
GAGCAAATGAGCGATTTCAGCGAAGAAATCGCTCATTTGCTCCACATCACCTCATGCCCCTACGGTTTTGTAGATTGCTTCTAAAACGGCACAATGCCACGACGAAAGAGCTTCTCAATTTCGTCTAATGGCAGGCCATAACGGATGTTGTGAGCTCGCCCAACCATTGTTTCGGCTTGGCAAAGTGCATTCAGAACAGCCTCTTCAACACTCTCTACCACTGCCGGAAATAGCTGTTGCATGGCATTGGCTTCATCCGTAAATGACAAGCGGGTATCCTGGCGATTGGTACTAAAGGCAATGACAAAATCACCACTGCCATGATCCATCACGCTGCCAGTTCGCGCCAATCCCGCTGTTGCACGAACACAGAGTCGGCGCAGTTGCCGTTCATCGAGTGGTGCGTCGGTTGCCAGTACAATCATCACCGACCCTTGCTCTGGCTCATACAGTTGCTCTGGCTCATACAGTTGCTCTGGCTCATACAGTTGCTCTGGCTCATACAGTTGCTCTGGCTCACACTGCCTGGCCGATTGTCTGGTATTACCCTCATGGACTGTATATTGGTCTGGATGCAGATATTGCCCCAAGGGAATACCCGCAAAATTTAGCTGTTCGGGTTGACCAAAATTGGTCTGGACCAACGCGCCTACCGTATACGTTTTTCCTACGACGTTAGGCACATTGGCTTGTGTTGTACCAAGTTCTATAATGCGACTGGCTGTGCCAATCCCACCTTTCCAACCAAAACAACTGGTTCCCGTCCCTGCACCAACGTTACCTTCAGATACGGTTGTATCAGCCGTTTCAATCGCCTCCAGCACATCCGCCTCTGTCACATGCCTCCCTTGGATATCATTCAACTGCCCATCATTGCATTCACCCACAACGACATTGACTGTAGGATTGGTGATGCCTATATCTGGGTTTTCGCTGATAGCATAGGTTACAAGCGCATCGGCGACACACCAAGTATTGAGTGTATTGGTCAGAGCAATAGGCGATTCGAGATACCCTAGTTCACGTACCTGTTCAAAGCCACATGCCTTGCCATACCCATTAATTGTGTAGACAGCCGCATGTACTTTGTCTTTGAAGAGATTCCCTGAATGGGGCAAAATGACCGTGACTCCTGTACGGATAGGTCCGCTCCCTGGTTGTAGGTCTAGCGTCACTGGTCTATTATCCTGTCCAGTATTTTGACCATCCTGCACAGCGTCTTGAATAAGCGTTTTGTGACCAACGCACACCCCTTGGACGTCCGTGATAGCATTCCTGCGCCCTGTCTGTATCTTCCAATGGGTTCCACCAATAAATTGGGTCAAAAATTCACGCACACGTGGTTTGGGCGTGATACCAGGAGGTGGGAACGGTGTGTCTTCTGGTGTACCGCGTGTCCCTGCTGGTGCATCGCGTTGAACAATGGGCAAGAAAATAGTGAAGGTGTTGCCTGTTGATACGGGGGCTTGTGGCTCTGGCTGCTCTGGTAGCTCCGGTAGCTGCATGGCAGAATACACATCAATACGACCATGCCCAAAGCGAGGATCATATCCGTTTTGTGCAATGTTGCCAACCGCAACCGCATGATCTATGATGAGTTGACGCACTTCACTGGCGGTGATGCCTGGGTTATTGGCAAAGAGTAGCGCGGCCAGTCCTGTAACGTGTGGGGCTGCCATACTGGTTCCGCTCATCCATCGCCAACCACCATCGTTAAACGTACTCCAGATATGATGACCTGGCGCACAGATGTTAACGTGATCGCCATAGCTGCTAGAGGACCATAAGGTATCCTGTGCCGTGGTTGCCGTCACAGCCATCACCTGATCATAGGCGGCAGGGTAAAGCGGGATATCATTGCCAAAATTCCCCGCCGCAGCAACGAGCAGGACATCGTTGGCAATGGCATACTCAACGGCAGTCTGGGCAACTTGCGACGAATAGGAGGCTCCCAGTGAAAGATTGATGACTTTGGCACCGGAATCGACGGCATGGTAGATACCCGCAGCCACACTCCCCCATGTTCCCAGATTATCATCACCCAAGATTTTGATAGGCAATAACGTACACTCAGGGGCAATCCCTGCCCCGCCAACCTCGTTTGCATAGCTGGCCCCAATGATCCCCGCTACATGGGTCCCATGACCACTATGATCATCGACATTGGTGGAGATTGTGCTACCGCTGGTATCGCTCGCTGTCATAGCTGCCGCGCTCACCAGATTGGCACCAGGCAACACCCGTCCCGTGAATTCTGGATGGTTGGCATATAGCCCTGAGTCGAGGATTGCCACAATAATATCGCGGCCTGTGGTATGTGACCAGCAGTCAATCGCCCGAATGAGTTGTGGTGCATATGTCCGGTCAGGATTGAGCAGATCTGGACTATAGGACTCATCGTTATTATTGGGGCTGCTCGACCGGGGGGCGACCTGTTGCGCCTTTGTGATATGCGCCCATTGGCTACTATCGACCGACTCTTCAACCGCTGTCGGCGGTGCTGAAATCGGTGCTGGATCAGATGCAATAACTTCATAAATATTCATAGTGATATTATACTGTTATTTTCGCTCGATTGCCCAATAAAAGCGGTATAGATTGTACGCATTTTATCGTATTCTTGACTTTGTTTTGACAAATGGGCAGTGTTTTCTACGATGCTATGTAACTCGATGGGTAAATGACTGGGGTTGGACTGAGTTTACACTTTTCCATGCAATAAAAAAGAGTGATGATAACAATAACGTTATCATCACTCTTTTTTATCCGCTCACTGGTCCAGGGAATCAGGAGTAAATATCGTTATTCTGGCTGAATAATCATCGGTAAGTAGATGAACTCATCCTCATGGTCCGCCTGCTGCACCTTTGAGTTGGCAAAGACACTGGCTCTGGCTGGTGCGCTTTCATTGATGATTGACACATCATCCACAAAGAAGCTGCTTACATCACGACGATTGGTCTTGGCCCAGAAGCGAAGATTCACTCTTCGACCCGCATACTCATCTAACGAAAGCACCTCTGTCACCCACGTGCCGCCTGTTGCTGTTTCTTCGCACAATTGATACTGTTCAAGGACCGTGCGATTAATGCGCACTCTGGCTTTGTCACCATTACATCCTGTTGCCGCAGAGTCAATCATGTATGAGAACTGTAGCGACAATGGTGTCACATCTGGTAACTGTACTCGCTGGAAGACATGCGTGACTTCTCGATTTCCACCACCCAACCAGGCTAGATAATTCCCGCTCTCCTCGACATCATTGCGAATCACATCCGCATCCAGTCTCGTTCGGATTCGCCAGTCGCCATTCTGACCAAGCTCAAAATCCGCATTCTTAATAATAGCATCTGGGTTTGGCGTAGGTGTTGGGTCTGGTGTTGGGTCTGGCGTCGGGTCAGGTGTAGCAGTTGGGTCTGGCGTCGGGTCAGGTGTAGCAGTTGGGTCTGGCGTCGGGTCAGGTGTAGCAGTTGGGTCTGGCGTTGGGTCAGGTGTAGCAGTTGGGTCTGGTGTTGGGTCTGGCGTTAAGTTACCCGTATGCGATTCTATCCAATCAATATAGTTTGATACACGAGTGTAAACACCGTACACATCGGGGCGAGCACATCCACTACCCCAACTCACGATACCTGCCAAAACAGAACCGTTGTTACCTGGCACTACAAATGGACCACCACTGTCACCTTGACATGAATCTTTACCACCCGCATCCGTCCCTGCACAGACCATATTATCTGTAATGCTGCTATTGCCATAAACAGAACGACAATCTGCTGTTGAGACAATGGGTACATCTACTTCAAGCAATGTTGAAGGGAACGAACCACCTTCTGATGTTGCGCCCCATCCCGTGACTGTTGCAATATCACCCGCAGAGACACGATTGCTATTCAGACCAATTGCTGCTATCGTGTCACCAAATGTGACAGGCGACTCTAGCTCCACCAAGGCAATATCATTATCTAGGCTAACGCCATTGTAATTAGGGTGGATAATCGCTCGTTTGATACCAATGACTTCACGCCCTGGTTCACTTGCTGCACTCAAGTTGTGTGTACCGACGGCAACAAATTTATTTGTGTCTGGTTCACAATGCGCAGCTGTGACAACCCATGTATCGCTAATCAACGAGCCACCACAATGTTGTCGATTAAACAGTGATCCGCCACCCGAAAACAACATGGCGACTTGCCAAGGGTATTCGCCCACGTCCGCAACCGTACCACCTACAATGTCTGGTACTGCGGCTCGACTCGTGCGGCTACCGATTTCTTGTGCTGAGGCCGTTTGGCTGTTGCCAGCAAACATTGTGCCAATGAGTACCAGCACACAAACAACCAAGACGTTTAATCCTTTTTTCAATTTATCACCCATCATTTGTTCCTTCATTGTAATTCATCCTCTCTAAAACTGTTGAGTATTTTCCGAACTTATTGTCGATAGCATTGTATCTAGCAACTCATCTTGCATGTTGTATCACATATTACATTGTTGAGCATGTGTGATAACACAACACATCATTTTACATGTGCTGCCAATTTCATCTACTTCTGTCTATCCTGTATGAATGACCTAATGCTCCAGCTTGATTAAATTCGCCGATGAATTTAGTATATCATAATTTTGACTTTACGAACTACTAACGAACTTTTATTTTTAGGTATAAAAATTGGATGCTATGCCGTAGAACTTTTACAAGTTTCTTAATAGTATT
>JBCCFC010001081.1:0-4718 GCA_039029935.1 Chloroflexota bacterium | reverse complement strand
CTTATTTTAGAGGAGCTGTTCGGAGCAAGGGAAAGCGCAAGGCTCAGGTCCCGTTTGTTATGGTTTCTGCGATTATTGGCGGATGGATTCTGCTATTGATAGCAAGTTTTTATGGCTGGTCGCCTGTGAAGCAAATTATAGCTCAGAGCTATGAAGCTAAGAGCCGTTTGGATATCGTAAGAGCTGCACCATTAACAGGATTTCTTGAAGATATATCCCGTTCAGCCTTCCCAACATTTTATCGAAGAGTATAAATTTAAAAACGACAATTTTGATATCTTTGGCTCGGATGAATCGCGCTGTGAAAACGTCATCTACCCCATTCTATTCGAGGTGTGCAAAAAATTTGTCAAAGAGTATTCACTCTGGAGTCATAGGTCCATTACCGCTGATACCAAGTTGATGGGAACACCCGATTATATGATTTCCACACGGTCACACTTGGGTAAAAATGTGATAGGCTCTCCGCTTGTGATGATTGCAGTGGCAAGGCAAAACGATTTTATTCAGGGTTGGGGGCAGTGCTTGGCTGAATTGGTGACGGCTCAACGGCTAAACAACAGCACGGAAAAAACAGTCTATGGTTGCGTCACAGACGGTGAGCTATGGCATTTTGGCAAGCTGGAAGGCGATCTATTCACACGGAATCAGACAAGTGTCACTATTGCTGCGTTAGAGAGTGTCTTTGGTGCATTGACGGAAATTATGGAGTTGGCTGTACAGCGTGAGGCGAAGACCAATTGAGTGAGCTATAAAATCTCTGAAATTGATACACTTTTAGTATCTTATTATACTGCATTCAGATTCTCCTAAATTGTGATAAAATGAGCCAATAACTGTATTTGTTTAGACCATATCATCTATCACAATCAAGGAGAAACAGATGACCGCACAATTTCAACCAACCATTGCCTCACTACTCGACTACCAGTGTCCAACATGGTTTCGCGATGCCAAGTTTGGCATTTATGTCCACTGGGGTGTGTACTCCGTACCAGGGCAGGGTGAATGGTATCCACGCAACATGTACATTGAGGGGCATCCCAACTACCTCTATCATGTCGAGCATTATGGACACCCATCGACATTTGGCTATAAAGATTTGGTCCCGCTGTGGAAGGCGGAAAAGTGGGACCCAGAGGGGTTGGTGGCGTTGTTTAAAGAGGCGGGCGCACGCTATTTTGCACCCTGTGCCATCCACCACGACAACTTTGACCTGTGGAATTCCAAACACACACGCTGGAACAGTGTCAACATGGGGCCGCAGACCGACATCATTGGCCGTTGGCGCACGGCTGCACTGAACCAAGGGCTGCGCTTTGGCTGCACCACCCATCTCGAACGCACATGGAGTTGGTTTAGCACCAACAAAGGCGCAGACCGATCTGGTCCCCACAAAGGCATCCCCTATGATGGGCATGACGCTGCCTACGAAGACCTCTACCTGCCCGTGCACACCGATGCCATCGACATGGACCTGCGTCACCCACGCAACGCCCCACCATCATGGCAAAAACATTGGGCTGACCGCATCACCGACCTTATCGACAACTATCATCCTGATTTGCTCTATTTTGATGGCTGTATTCCATTCCAAGGGGCAGACAACGGGCAAACGGGGATGTCCGTGATTGCACACCTCTACAATCACAGCGTGGCAACCCATGACGGGCAGCAAGAAGCGGTGATGTGCATCAAACAGTTGGATGAGCATGGCATCTACGTTGACGGTGTGACCACGCTCGACTTGGAGCGCACCCGCCTTGACCATGTGCGCGAGCAGGCATGGCAGACCGACACCTCGATTGGGCCTTGGGGCTATCACACGGGGCAACCCTATCGTCCTGTAGATGTACTTGTGCATGAGTTGATTGACATTGTGAGCAAGAATGGTAATGTGCTGCTCAACGTGCCGCCGTTGGCCGATGGGTCGCTGGATGATGAGACCGTGCAGATTCTTAAAGGAATTGGTGGGTGGATGGCAATCAACGGCGAAGGCATTTACGAGACGCGCCCCTGGACGCTACATGGCCGCGATAGTCTACGCTTTACGCGCAAAGCCGATGCCGTCTATGTATTCCTGCTGGAGTGGCCGGAATCTGGCATTGTGAATATCCGCGAATTGGGTGAGCACAGCGGTGTGGGACCTATCGCCAATGTCTCGCTGTTGGGACATGATGGCGAGGTTCGCTGGGGACAGCAGAAGGAAGATGTTGGTTCGTTGTTTGTTGTGTTGCCAGACGAGAAGCCCTGTGACCATGCGTGGACGTTGCGGGTGCAGTTTTAGGGTTAACGCAGAGGTTTTGGCTAGAGACCTCCGGGAGGTGTCCGGTGCCTCCCGCCGGGCACCTCCCGGAGGTCGGTTTTTACCTACGATGGCTGCACAACATTCGCCAATGCCTCACCATTCAGATACCGTTCTAAATTATCGGCAAAGAACTCGGCAAACTTCGTATCCCATGCCTCTACGATGTCAGCGGCATGAGGTGTCATCACCACATTTGGCAATGACCACAGCGGGTTATCTGTTGGTAACGGTTCGATGGCAAACACATCCAGATAGGCTCCACCCAGTTTGCCTGAACTGAGCGCATCAATCAACGCAGCTTCTTCCACGACTTTGCCACGCGCACTGTTGAGCAACAACGCGCCCTGCTTCATGGCGGCAAACACCTCACCGTTAATCAGATGTTCCGTCGCATCGGTCAGGCTCACGTGCAGTGTCAGGATATCCACCTCGCCGATAATGTCCAATAGCTGGTCAGGATGGAAGAGCCTGTCTACTACTGCCTCGGTCGCCGCATCCATCGTCTGGTTGCGTCGCATCCCCCAGACGGTCATGCCCAGAGCTTTGGCATTGTGTGCGACCCAGCGGCCAATATTGCCCAACCCCAACACCAGCAACGTCTGTCCCACCAATGGCCGGAACGGGATCGGTTGCCACACAGTTTCACGCTGTTGACGCCCATACTGCGGCATGTTGGTGTTAAGCGCAATCATCGCCCCCGTCACCATTTCGGCCAGAAATCGACTGAGCACACCGGAGCAGTTGGTCAACGTGATGCGCTCGTTATCCCAGGGGTCAAAGTGATCAAACCCCGCACCACCAACCTGTACCCAGCGAGTGCTAGGATGGGCCGTTATAGGGCTATGATGTTGCTTGAGAAAGCCTGAGTGTGCAATCGAAAAGGCGACTTCGGGGTTGTGTGTCTGCAACTGCTCGACAATTTCCTCTGCTGTCGTTGCATAGACAAACTGCTGTTGCGGGAATCGCGTTTCGAGCATGGATTGAAAATTGGTTGGCTCGTTGTGGGCAATCAGAATTGGTTGTGTCATCGTTATGTTCCTTTTTTGTGTTGATTTATTGATTTAGGTTGGTTAGTGCCTGATAGAGTTGACGAAAGTGGGTGCATTTCTGTGCTACAGTTTCTGGGTTGAGCATTGTGATCAGTTCAGATGTATGTCTATCTTTGGAGTAGTATTCATGTGCCACTATATCAGCACAGTCCTGAATTACTTTAGATAGCTTATCACGGCAACTGTCTTTTTGAGGATCATATTCGCTAAATGATTCAGGGGAATCAAAGGATACATTGGCCTCGTTTGTGAGCCATAATTTCATCTCGACCGTATGCCGCTTGAACTCGGCATATCCCCCAATAACATGGTCCCAATCAGCGATAATCCATGACTCTAGCTCAGGGGAGGCAAATGAAATTATTTGTGAAATTTGCACCGCACCATTAACAGAATTAATTGCATCACTGAGTAATGTGGTCTGTGTGTCAATGTCACGACAATCTAAATCATCGAAAACTAAAATCAAGTCACAGGGCGTCTCGTATTTCAGTGCATCAGGTAGCCTATTGATGATTTGTTCAGATAAACTTTGGGCCGTTGCACCGATTCCGCTAGTTCGTTGCCTATTTATATACTTTTCAGGATTATCTCTATTGAGTTTACGCGGCTTTTTACGGTTTCGTTTCAGGCCAACAGGTGTTTTGCGGTCAAATATATGCTGTGGGAATTGTGCCTGTAAAAAAGGTATCAATCCATTTGCTTCTGCTTGCCCACCGCCAGCAAATACCCATATTACCACGGCCAGCCCCCTATCACAGGATCGCCAATTCGATATAAATCACCTAACTCCCAACCATCATCTATCCAGCTTTGTAGACGCTCTTTATTCAAAGGTGAAACTGAAAAATGCACTTTGTCATTGAGAATAGGATGAAAGACCAACACATTCTCTGGCTGATCGGTAAACTGATCCAGTAACGTTGGGCTATGAGTGGTCACGATGACTTGTGTTTTTTTCGCTGCCGATTTAATCCAAGCCGCCAGCGTACTCAGCCATGAAACATGAATACCCATTTCTGGCTCTTCAATCACAATCAGTGTTGGTAGTTGTGGAGAAAGCAGAATCGATGCCCAGCATAACATACGGATAGTTCCGTCAGAGAGATCATCAATAAAGAAAGCTTCAGGAACACCTTCCCAGAACCACTCAATAGAAAATGAGTTAGGACTAAACACGATAGACTCTACACTTTGCGTTGCTGGAAGTATCCCACGCATAGCTTGGCTAATACGTTCGCGGAATAGACGATCCTTTCTCTGTAAATTATAGAGAACTACGGCCAAATTCGAGCCATCCTCAGATAAGTAGCGATCAAGACGCCCAATACGCGGCGTCGCTTTGCGGATTTCGGCCATAT
>JBCCFC010001080.1:0-4719 GCA_039029935.1 Chloroflexota bacterium | reverse complement strand
TGTAGATAGTCAGGCCATCGACCTGACGGGAACCGAGTTCAAGATTTTGTTGGCACTGATGGAAAACGTCAACCACACCTTTACGCGTGAAGAATTGCTTGAACGGGGCATGGGCTATGGTTATGAAGGCATGGGGCGCGCCTTGGATACGCATATCAAAAACTTGCGGCAGAAGTTGGGCAACGCGCGCTATATTGAAACGGTGTATGGTGTGGGCTATCGCTTTGTTGAGGCGTGAGATAGGATACGTCACGTAGGGAATCATAAAAAAATAGTGTCGCGGATTTTGGGATCGCGGATTAGCATCGAGACCAATCCGCGATCCCCAAATCCGCGACGCTATTTTTACACTTTACTATATCATGAATAAACTTTGGATTCGGCTCAGTCTTGCCTTTTTTGGCGTCATCACCCTCACAACCATTATCACCTTTAGCGTGTTTTTTACTTTGAGTTGGATGGCTGAGGAAACATATAAGCCTGATGAGTACAGTGATGAATATGAAACCATCACGCTCCCTTTTGCCGAAGCCTACATCGTTGCTGGGAAAAGCGATGTGGAGATTGTCACGCTACTGGACAACCAAGAACAACTACAGGATATCTTGAGCGATTTGCGTTCAGAAGGATTTGCCCCCGGTGTTGACCTGACAGACAACAGTTGGAGTCGCATTTTAGGTGATTATCTAAGTGAACTGTTTGAGCCAACCATCCTCCAGATCATTTTCATTGGCACATTGATTGGCCTCATCGCCAGCATCTTTGTCAGTCGCCAGCTTGCCCGCCCCCTGAATCGCTTAACCCAAGCCAGTCAAGCGTTGGGGCAGCATGATCTGTCGCAACGGGTTAATGTGCAAGGCAGCGAGGAGATCAATGCCCTTGCTACAGCCTTCAACGAGATGGCAAGCCAACTGGCTGAGGCCGAGCAACTTCGTCGCACTATGCTTGCGGATGTATCGCATGAATTACGGACACCACTGGCAGGGCTAGAAGGGACGTTACGAGCGACGTTGGATGGCGTGTATACACTGGATGACCAGCATGTGAGCAATCTCTACACACAAGTTCACCACCTCACTCGCCTTGTCGATGATCTTCATTTACTGGCACGGGCAGAGGCGCGGCAACTCGCTTTGGATAAAATGCCGCTTGATTTAGCCATGTTATTGCAGGAATTAATAGAGATGTTTACAGTCCTTGCGCAGGAGGTTGATGTGGTGTTGGTCAGCGATATACAGACCGTACCACTCATCGAAGGTGATATCGTCCGGTTCCGCCAAATTGTCTCAAACCTGCTCAACAACGCTCTACGCCACACACCTGCGGTGGGGACAATCACATTGACCCTCAAGCAAATTGCAGGTTCACCAGACCAACTAGACCAGATTGAACTAAGCATTCAGGATACGGGCGAAGGCATTGCCGCCAAGCATCTACCCCATCTCTTTGACCGCTTCTACCGCGCAGACCCATCACGCAGCCGAGAGACAGGTGGCACGGGACTTGGCTTGGCAATCACCAAAGCACTGGTCGAGTCACATGGCGGGACGATTATGGTGGAGAGTGCGGGGCTTGGGCAGGGCTGTACGGTACGCATCCGGCTGCCTATGGTATGACGCGAGTTGGGGACACACTGCCTATTTGCTATTAAAATCACGGATGCCCCATGCAGGATATGCTACAATCAAATCAGATTTGACCGCCAATCTGATTGCCTGTCAAATCATCATCAAAAACAGAACTGCATCAATCGCAAAGGGGCTTTTTATGCAAGATACAATCAACCGCTCGACAAAGGGCGTTCACATAAATATGTCTGATATTGACAGATTTGACATTGACAACCTTGATCGTCGTATTACCTATTGGATGGCGCAAAATGGGCTACTGATCACACGCATAGGCTTAGGCGTCATCTTCTTCTGGTTTGGCATCTTGAAACTGTTTCCGGGGCTGAGTCCGGCGGAAGGCTTGGTGCGCAACACCATCTATTTCTTTGACCCCGACTTGTTTCTACCCGTGTTGGCAATCTGGGAAATGCTCATCGGTTTGGGTTTGATCTTTGGCCGCTATATGCGCACAACGCTGCTGCTACTCTTCTTGCAGATGCCAGGGACAGCCCTCCCGCTGCTCATCTTGCCCGATATTGTGTGGACCGCTTTCCCCTATGGGCTGACCTTGGAAGGGCAATATATCGTGAAAAACTTAGCACTGATTGGTTCTGCGCTGGTTCTGGGTGGAACCGTACGTGGGGGACGCATTGACCCAGAGCCACAACAATAGGTGTATTTAAAATTTTAGCAATCAAGAAGCCGAGGTTTTGCAAAACCTCGGCTTCTTTATGTCATTCCTGCGAGGGCAGGAATCCACACTGGAGAAAACCATGCAAAAGAATGAATTTATCATGAAAGCCGACATCATCAAACAGTTAGGCTATCAACTTGTGGATTGCATCGCTGATGAATTCCACGCCCCCAGCGACCGCCCGATTTTCCCATCCAAGCAGAGCCAAGCCGAAATGGAAGCGGCCTTTGGTGGCCCCGTGCCACAAGAAGGGATGGACCCACAGCAACTACTCACCGAAACCATTGAACGGGTGTTGCAAGCCGCTGGCAACCCCAATCATCCGGGCTTGATGGCAAATGTCCTGACGGCTTCGCTGCCACTGCCCGCATTGAGTGAAATCCTCACGGCTTCAATCAAGCTGCGCCCGACCACGTGGAAGAATCAGCCGGCCAGTTGCCATATCGAAACGACGGTGGCGCGTTGGTTGGGCGAGATGATTGGCTATGATGACAATGCCGCAGGCTACATCACCAGTGGCGGCTCGTGGGCCAATCTGACAGGCATGGCACTGGCGCGGGTACATCGTGCAGGATGGGATGTACGTACAGAAGGTGTCGCGGGACATCCGCCATTGGTAGCCTATGTGTCGGAGCAGGCACATTCCAGCATAGACCGTGCAGCCGAACTGCTGGGCATTGGCAGTCGCTATCTGCGCAAGATTCCGGCAGATGCCAATTTTGTGATGCGGTTGGATTTATTGGAAGCAGCGATTCAAGCGGATATTGAGCAAGGGTTGAAGCCATTTTGTGTGATTGGACACGCAGGTACGGTCAATACAGGGACGATTGACCCACTCGATGCGCTGGCGGATATGGCCGAGACCTATAGCCTGTGGTTTCATGTGGATGGGGCCTATGGTGCGTTGGGCGCACTTGACCCAACGATTAAACCACTGCTATCAGGGATGGCGCGCGCTGATTCGGTGACACTAGACCCCCACAAGTGGCTCAACACCCCTTTTGAGGCGGGATGTATCCTGACCAAGAACTGGGATCACCTGCGTGACACCTTTAGCCTTATTCCACCTTACCTCAGCGGCATCATGGGCGATGTGCATAATCAATATGAGTATGGCTTTGAACTGAGTCGCACCGACCGTGCGCTCAAGGTGTGGCTGGCGTTGAAACAATATGGCGTGGCACAATACGCTGACCTAATTGCCGAACACAACGCATTGGCGCGCCACATGGCAAGCATTGTCAACGAGACGCCTGAGTTTGAGATGATCTGTCCGCCTGTGATGAGCATCTGCTGTTTCCGTTATGTGCCGACTGATTTTGATACTGATAGCCCCAGTGCGTTGGAATATCTCAACAACCTCAACTCGGCGATTGAAGCCGCACTCATTGAGGATGGCCGTGCATTGGTATCACGTACAGAGTTGAATGGGCGGCGTGTGTTGCGCGCCTGTATCTCCAGCCGTGCAGTGACACGTGAGAGCGTTGATGAAGCGATGCGGTTGATGCTTGCGTATGGTCGTTCATTGGATGGGCAGATGCGGTAATCGGTACGCTGGTATTCGGTAGTCGGTGACTGATTACGGACTTAACGACTACCGACTCAACTGAATCAAAT
Source organism: Chloroflexota bacterium (assembly GCA_039029935.1). Lineage (GTDB taxonomy): Bacteria > Chloroflexota > Anaerolineae > Caldilineales > Caldilineaceae. The sequence continues at coordinate 798 of JBCCFC010001080.1, read as the reverse complement.
CCCACAAATTGCCATACAAATCTTCAAACACCGCAACCGTCCCATACGACTCCTCTTTGGGTGGGCGTACAAAGGTGACACCTTTTTCGACATAATCATGATAATCGCGCCAGAAATCATCCGTATGCAAAAAGAGAAAAACGCGGCCACCCGTCTGGTTGCCAATGCGTGCGGACTGCTCGTCACCCACCGCCCGCGCCAGCAGTAGCTGTGTACCACCCAATTTGCCATCTGGCCCATCACCAGCCCCCGGTGGTGCGACCAACACCCAACGCTTGTCCTGTTCTGGAATATAGATGTCTTCGACTAGACGAAAGCCTAATGTCTCAACATAAAATTCGATTGCTTCGTCATAATCGCGCACAACCAGCGCGATGTGGATAATGGATTGTGTCATTTGATTCCCTGTTGAAAAGTTGAAGGGTTGAAGGGTTGAAGGGTTGAAGGGTTGAAGCAGCAAGTTGCCTCTCATTTTTATCATACGTTTTGCCAGTATACCACATTGGCTCTGCTGAAAAAAGCGTGTGAATGGTGGGATTTATGCTCGTTTCTCTCTGAAAACCTCTGCGTTCTTTGCGCTCTCTGCGGTTAAATTCATATTTATCTGATTTTGGTTCGGGAATTTGGTGGATTTGTGTGTTTATAATAGTAAGTAGGTCCGTATTGGATCGCGCCTGCGAACGGGGCTGCGTCCAAGGCGGCTTTATTGTTTGATACACCATCCGTAGTCATTGCTTGTAAAGGGGTATAATTATGACCGTAGACAAATTTATTCGACGACTCTCCATTATTGGGATG
>JBCCFC010001079.1:0-4733 GCA_039029935.1 Chloroflexota bacterium | reverse complement strand
ATTGATATAGCCATGCAGACTGCGTTGAATTGCTTCAACTGAACCGTGTGGCGGTATCTCTGAGAAATCCCACCGCATCACCATAAATTGGTTATGCAAGGGGGTTGGGTTTTGTCCAATGGCTAAATGACCAAACAGACCCTCAAAGTCACTTGCTCTTGCGACATCATAATAGGTCATCAATGTCGAGAGCCACAGACTTTTGCCAAAGCGACGCGGGCGCATAAAGAGCAGCTCTTGTCCCCAATTCTCGAAAAATGGGATATGATGCGTACGGTCAAAATAGAGATAATTTTCGTTGATAATGCCTGCAAAATCGCGTCTGCCATATGGAAATTTAATCATACGTTCCCCTGCATGTTGAATGAAACCCGACCTCTGGAAGGTATCCTCACATCTCAGCGGATACCTGAACTGCTTTTGGATATTTTTTCGAGGTCTAACCCGATACGCTGATTCTAGCCTATTTCACCAACACGGTCAAGCGTTCTACGTGCATATCGACTCGCAACGATTGATCATTGTGATACGATGTGTGATAGAATCAATGAAGATAAGGTTCGCTGTGAAAATCGAGAATAGCCCGATTGAACGAAAGTTGATGAGTTGTACAGGAGGCATGAAGAATTTCTATGGGAAAAATAGATCAAGTTGATGTTGTGGAATCACCTGATAGTTCTAGGAATGGTCATACACAGCCGCATCCACCCCAAGCTAACCGCCAAATTTTAGGCTATGAGTTTATCAAAAGTATGATCACGCACAATCAATCCAGCGTGAATGGGCATCAGGAGGATGGTTATCCCTATCGCACCGTCGAGTATGGGGTTGCCTTGGATGATCCATTTCGATATGGCTGGCGTTATGTTGAAGATACAACGATTGATGGAACGATTGATGGAACGATTAAGTTGAAGCGTATACCGCTTACGCAATACGACCTTCTCCATCCACAAGAGGATGATTACCGCGTGCAAAACTTAGAACATAAACGATATTGTAATTATGTAGGGATGGTGATGGAGACGCATATTACACAGATGCCATTGCCAGACCATTACCTATTGGATGATGCAAGGATTGATTTTGGCCTACCGGATGTTGAACCGATTGGCCCCGATATCGTTCTCATGCGCTTTGTGTATGATCGATACAGTGAGCCGCATAAGGGTACTGTCTATGTGGGCAGAGATGGCGATAGGCCAGAATTGGTGATTGAAATCACATCGCCATCTACACGACAACAGGATTTCAACGAAAAGCCTTGGTATATGCAGCAAGCGCAGATACCCTATTATTTTGTGGTTGATGTTGTGCCGCCGATAGCCAGACGACGGGTCTATGGATATGTATTGACAGCAGATGGGCATTATGTGGGCATCCAACCAAACGAAGAGGGGTGGGTTTGGATGGAGCCTGTGGGCTTATGGATTGGGCTGAATGACGGTGCGGTCGAGTGCTATGACGCAGAGGGCAACCTCATGCTTGATCATACAGCACAGACCGAACGCGCTGATGCCGAGCAGCGTCGTGCGGATTTGGCAGAAGCAGAGAACCAACGCATGATGGCCTATCTACGTTCGTTGGGTATTGATCCGGCCACAATACCGCCTGTATCCACTGAAGAGTAATCAGTCTATCATATATAAGGAGTACTCGATGCTGATAAACCCATTCATCTATGGTCGGTCAATCCACTCATCACAATTTTACAATCACACAAGTCTTCTTCGTCGGGTCATGAGAAGACTTGAAAGCGGTCAAGAAACTGCCATCATCGGCCAACCCCACGTCGGCAAAACTTCACTCCTCAACGTCATCATGGACGAGGCCAAACAAAGGGAGATGCTCGGCCACCCACTCGCACAAACCATCTTCCGCTACATCGACTCGCATATGTTAAGCCAAACATTCACCCAGCATGAATTCTGGAACCACGCCCTTGAACCCGTTTCGACGCAAATCCAAGACCCAACCATCCAATCCCTCTATACCATCGCCAAAGAAAACCACTTTGGCACCTTCACGCTAGAACGGCTCTTTGCGGGTCTACACGACGCTGGCTGGAAAGTCGCCCTCCTCCTTGACGAATTTGAGGCCATTCTCAGCCATCCCATTCTCAACAGCACCGAGTTTTATGGCAGTCTACGCTCGCTGGCCTCACGCTTTGACAGCCTCGCCGTCATCATCGCCACACGCCGTTCACTCGATGCGCTCAACGTGGAAACACAAAAACTCAACCCACATGGCTCGCCCTATTTCAACATCTTCACCGAACAGCGTATCGGCGCACTACCTCCACCAGCCGCCAACGCCATCCTCGACCAAGCAGGCGACCAATTTACCAAGGATGACCGCGATTTTGTCCTGTCCGTCTCTGGCCGTCACCCCTATTTGCTGCAACTGACAGCCGCACATCTGTGGGAGGATGAGCCGGAACAGGATGATGACATGGCAGATGAACCTACGTCGGTACGCTATGAGCGTGTCGCCAAGGAAGTGCATGACCAGACCCTCGCTCACTTCAACGACACGTGGCGGTCGTGGTCCAACGCCGAACGCAAGGTTATCACCGCCATTGCGTTGGCACAGATACCCTTTTTGGTTGATGGCCGCGACTTCAAATGGCAGAAGTTGATTGAGGACATCCACGACTATTCGTCGGAACTGCGGACGTTGGAGAAGGATGGCACGATTGTGCGCTATGATCATGTGCGTGATGAGCATGGTGAACGCGTATGGTGGATCACGCAGGAGGCACTGCTCTGGTGGCTGGCCGATACCATCAAGCGTGAAGTGCGTGATGATACGTCATGGGGTCAGTGGCTAGAGGCCAATCAATATGGCATGGCGGGGACGAGTGCAGAACGTGAACGCTTTCGGCAGATGCGGGCGGAGGTGCGTCAACGTGTCGGGCGTGGGGGATCGACGTTGATTGAGGCGTTTGTGAAGAATTATGTTTAGCGGATACTACAACGGATTTGGGTAGGGGAACGGATTCTAGTCTCTGCGAAGACAAAAATCCGTTTGGTTCCCAAATCCGTTGTAGTATGTTTAATAAGGATGGTTAACCAATGTCAAAGAGAAAGCAACAGGTCTATGAATTACTCAAGGGCATCGAAACAGGCGACCCTGCCTCAGTCAAAGTTGTCAATGAAGACAAATATATTCAGCACAATCCGCAAACACAAGAGGGTGGCGAGGGGCTGGCGCAGCTATTTGCACGGCTTTCTAAGACTAACCCGACGGTTGAGATTGTGCGGATTTTTGAGGATGGTGATTTTGTATTTGGACACACCATCTATGATTTCGCAAGCGTCCGCATTGGCTTTGAGGTTTTTCGCTATGAGGGCAATCAGGTTGTCGAGCATTGGGACAATATTCAACCGCGAGTCGGGGACATGGTTGGCGGCTCGACCGAGGTGCGTGACATAGACCAAACTGAGGCCAACCGTACCCTGATTGGCGAGTTTATTGATGAGGTGTTTGTACGTGGCGAGTCAGAGAAAATCGAGTGCTATGTTGACAGAGAGACGTTTGTGGAGCATGGTCCAACGATTGATCTCTTTGAAAAAGCCAATACCATGACGTACACGAGAAATCATCGTTTACTGGCCGAAGGGAATTTTGTGCTGGCTGTGAACGAAGGGGGGAATGGCGACGTTCATACCTCGTTTTACGATCTTTTTCGCATCGCCAATGGAAAAATCGTTGAACACTGGGAAACCACAGAAGCCGTTCCACCACGAAGCCAATGGAAGAACGAGAATGGCAAATTTTAAGGTGGGATATGATAAAATAGTCTCTTATGAAAAAAGATCAACGACTTATCCAATCAGAAAAGGCCATCATCGAGGCCAGCATCAAGACGCTCCTCACCAATCCATCGGCGGGGATGTCCGAGATTGCACAGGCAGCGGGTGTGGGTCGTGCAACGCTTTATCGCCACTTTGAATCGCGTGATGCGTTGATACAGCGGCTTGTCGTCGTCTGTTTAGAAGAGATTGACATTGTGACAAACCCGCTGTACCATCTCAAAGGCCGTGCCGCATTAGAAGGGATTATTGATGCTATCATGCCCTTGGCAAATCGGTTTCAGTTTCTGATGAATCTCTGGCATATTGCGGGTGATAATGAAGCGGTGCGCCAGATTTCTGAGCGGCAGTTTGAAGAGATGTATGCGGTCATGGAAGAGGCCAAAGCCGCCGGGGACATTGATGCCGACTTACCAACCGTGTGGGTTGTCGCCTTTTTTGATCAGACCATCACGGCGGCCTGGTCGCTTGTGGAAGCGGGCGAGTTTAATGCAAGCGAGGCGGCTGAATGCGCCAAACGCTCGTTCTTTCGTGGGACAACCTAATGGTTGGCCGACCGTTTCACTGGGGGCAAGTGTTGCCTATGCAAGTGCAGTTTGGTGGTCAAATCAAGGGTGAACTCAAGGTTTCGTTGCGACTGGTTGCACCCGATGGTGAAAAGGTTGCGCAGAATGATCGTAGGTTGATGGATACGCTGAATGTAGGGTTGTTTGTTCCGCCACACAGTACGGCTGGGGTGTATACGTTGGCGGCGGTCGTATATGATCCGAATACGTTGGAACCGCTTTTAGATATGAATGGTCTGGGGGAAGTACCGCTGGCATTAGTGGTGATTGAAGAGGGGTGGAATCCCAAAGTGTGCTAATTGCGAAATAGTGGAAAAGGAGGGAAAATAGACTCAAAGCGTACAGATAATTT
>JBCCFC010001078.1:0-4739 GCA_039029935.1 Chloroflexota bacterium | reverse complement strand
TTAAAATCTTCGGATTGGCAGGAGCCGCAAGCCATCAATTCTCCATTCGCCGTTCCGGTAAGGGCCACAGGATGTTCGATCGTTTCACTTGCGTAGCTCCAGTTTATTGACCCATTAGCATCTATCTTCGAAATCGACCATCTATAAACTTTGTCAGAAACGACGATCTGCCTAATCTTCTTTTTCACTCTGTCACCAACTTAGACTCTCATTACTGAAATTCCCCAACCCGTTCCTCAGCCTCATCCTCTGGCATCGACAACGCCACATGCAACGTATTTGGCGTCACCTCCGGCTGATAGCCCACCTCAACAACATCCCGTTCCATCTCCACAATCGTGTTGGTGAGCCGCCCAATACCGCTGACCTCAACCTCGACGACATCACCGGGCTGCACCGGGCGTGAGTTGGCTGGTGTTCCTGTCAAGACCAAATCACCGGGCAGCAACGTAATAAAGCGCGCTAAGTCTGCCACCTGATAGGCCACCGAGAACATCAAGTCCTCACCCGTCACCGCCTCCTGCACCACCTCGCCATTGACATAGGTACGCAGCGTCAACTCACTCTGGTCCAAGTCCACTGTATCGACCAAAAACGGTCCAATCGGACAGTAGCCATCAATGCCCTTTACCCGTGTCATCGCTCCCCGATCCACATGACGCAGATCATGCAGCCCAAAGTCGTTGGCAATCGTGTAGCCTTTGACATAATCCAACGCCTCCTCAACAGTGACATTCGAGCATTTCTTGCCAATGACTACTGCCACTTCGCCCTCATAGTTGAGAAACTTGGTCCCCTTGGGGCGTTCTACATTTGCCTTGTGATGTGACACCGCTGTCGATGGCATCATGAAAAAGTGTGGATCGGTCGGAATCCTAGTCATCTTGTATTCGACACAGCGGCTCATGTAGGTGAGATGGGGAGCCAGGACCTTGCTGGGGTTGGTGACGGGGAGGTAGGTGGCCTCGTCTACATGGACTGAACTGCCATCTGGGAGTTTGATTTCATTGTCCTCAACAATGCCCCATGTGGGTGTGCCGTTGAGTAGGATGTGTGCGTGTTTCATGGTGTTTTCCTTGCCTTTTTGATTAATTCATCTACATAGTCGCTAAATGACTCGTCATCTAGAGAGTCATAGTCAATGTTTTGGTCAGCAAAATATTGACGAAAACTATTTTGAGTAAATTTAAATAGCTTCTCTAGCTCGGTATCAGGATCGTCTAACCATACCAAACTCTCTCCATAAAATTCACCTAAAAAAATACTAAAATTTTACTTTTGCAAACTCTTAGCAAATCAAGATGCTAGTATAGTGATTTCATAGTTACAATCGTTTTTGACTGCGTTCAATGTCTTTGGTCAAAAGTTTCTTGCTCCATTCCGGTTAGGCCATTCCACAGAATAAATTACCTACACGCGTTGCGTAGGCATCTTGCCTGCGCCTGCTGAAACAATTTCAGTATTATTCCAATATGGCAAATAGCTATGTCAAACTATTGTACCATACTGGAACTATTCAGCGGATAAGGAGGAATAGGGAATAAGTAGTACATAAAATTGTCGTTTCGGGGGAGGATGTGGATAGCCATATACTCATGGCGAAAACCAAATCTGTATTGTAGTGTTCTCATCAAGAGAATTCGTGGCAAGTTTTAGGCCAGTGGTAGAAAACGCCATATGATAGACCCATAAGTCGTTATCTCCCCCCCATTCAATCGTTCGCAGTAGTTGTCCATTTGTCGTATCCCATAACATAATCCGGCGTGGGAAAAATCCTCGTGTGGCAATTTTAGTACCATCGGGAGACCAAACAATGGTTGTTATATCTTCTGAACCTGTATTAAACTCGTGTAATACGTCACCACTGACAACATCTATGATATAGGCAAAGGTTTCATCACCCAGGGCCAATTTGCTGCCATCAGGCGACCATCGAAAGGTTCTAACACCTAAAAAAGCCCTTTCAATCGATTGCAGACGTTCACCACTTTGGCTGTTCCAGAAATAGATGTTACCAAATGGGTCACCAGAGGCCAGCCTACTGCCATCAGGGGACCACGCAACATCCCGCACCCAGAATGTATGCCCAGTCAATGTATGTTGCAATTGACCGCTTGCAACATCCCAAACACGCACAGTTTGATCTTCATAACCAGTCGCTACTTGACTCCCATCAGGTGAAATGTTTACACTTCGAGAATCCAATAAACCTGCACCCATTGTTTGCACATGTTGCCCATTGACCGCATCCCAAACCATAATAACGTCATCATCCAAAGAGACAATCCGTGTACCATTAGCCGACCACCTCAGCCTTCTGACAGACTCCTGAGACCCCGCCATCGTATGTAGAAGTTGACCACTTGTTTCATCCCAAATGAGTATCGTATTATCACTACCACTAGTCGCAAGTCGGCTTTGCCCTGGTGACCAACGTGGGGCAGAGATAGCACCTGGCAATGTCTGTATGAGTTGAAAACTGCTTGATATAGATGAGGGTGAGGGTGTATTCGTCGGTATTGGTGTACTTGTTGGGGTTGGTGTACTTGTTGGGGTTGGTGTATGTGTTGGGGTTGGTGTATGTGTTGGGGTTGGTGAAGGGTCCATTTTTAAAATTGGTAGATAAATATCATTCTCTAAAGGCGCACCATTTGCAATTGGTGTTGTTTTCTCACGTCCAAGAAGAGAAATATCCAAGCCAACAAATATTATCAAGCAAATCGCTGTCAATAGCGTAATTCGTTGTATCCAGTAATGCATCATTGATCCCCTGAAATTTATGGCAAAAACCAGAACTGCATTGCATGGCGAGTACTGTGGGAATTCGAGAGAATTTTTAGCCCTGTAGGAGAAAACTCTGCATGATAAACCCATAAGTTATTCCATCGAAGCGTCTGCAATCGCTGCCCAGTTGCAGTGTCCCAAATTATAATCCTTTGGTCCTGTAAATCCCCCACTGATGCAATTTTAGACCCATCAGGCGACCATACAACTGCTCTAATTTCATCGGTCTGTGCATCAGAATTATGTAATACCGCACCGCTTGCTGTATCTATAATATACGCTCTGTTTTCGCCAGCCAAAGCAAGTCTGCTTCCATCAGGCGACCAGCTAAAGGCTTCAACCTCTGGGACAGTATTTTCAATGGATTGAATACGCTCACCGCTTTGGCTGTTCCAGAAGTAGATATTGCCGGATAGGTCTCCAGAGGCCAGTTTGCTACCGTCAGGTGACCATTCAACAGCATCTACTCGATCTCCATGTGCAGTCAGTGTGTGTTGCAATTGACCATTCACAACATCCCAGACACGTACCATGAAATCTCGATGACTCGTTGCCAATTGGCTTCCGTCTCGTGAAAAGCTTACATTGGTCGGATCAAATGCAGTCATTGTTTGTAGATGTTGCCCACTGACAGCATCCCAAATAACAATTTGGTCATCATAGCTGATTGTAACAACTTTTGTCCCATCAGGTGACCATCTGATGGCTCGTATCTCATCTTCATGCCCGTTTACTGTTTGTAGAATTTGTTGGCCGCTGGCTTCATCCCAAATGCGCATTGTATTATCATAGCCCACAGAAGCAAGACGACGCCCATCTGGTGACCAGCGTACATCAGCAACTGCGTTTGTATGGCCTGTAAATGTTTGTATGAGCTGCGTACTGTTTTGTATAGATGGTGGCACAGGGGTACTTGTCGGTATCGATGTTGATGTTGGTATAATTGTTGGGGTTGGGGTTGGTGTATTTGTTGGGGTTGGTGTATTTGTTGGGGTTGGTGAAGGGTCCATTTTCAAAATTGGTAAATATACTTCATTTGCTAATGGGGCACTATTTGCAACTGACATTGTTTCTTCTTTGCCAAGCATAGAAATATCTAATGCTGCAACTATGATCAAACAAATAGTGGTGCAAAGTGTGATTAGTTGTATCCAGCGATTCATCATTGAAATCCTTGTTTGTGTAGGTGTCAGAGCCTGAATATGCAGGCTACCATGTGTATTTTATTGCGCATTCAGGGATGTATCTAAACCCGTTGGACTGTTAATTTGATGGCACATCGATCTCAAGCTGCTCTTTTGTACCATATGAAGAGCGACCGAAGTAGATTTACTTTCAGCTACAGAACATTAGTGTTGTGACTTATCATGCTGTGCAATCACTGACCCACCATCCACCGAATAGCCAAACGAGAATCGATACCCCTTCATCACTTCATGTGGGGCAATCGCCTGCAAATCCTCCAGCGTATCATCATAAAATTTCAGTTCCGCATCACCTTCCCAAATTTCAGTGGCCGAGCGGTCATAGCTCTGTGCCTTGACCAATTCAAATACATCGGGAATCAGTCCACTGTAGGCTGGAAAGTGTCGGGTGTTGTACATCGGTGGGTCATTCACCGTTGGGCCTGTCTCAGAAATCTGGCGTAATGTCACCACTGCGCGTGCAATCTGGCGGTCATTGGCACTGCATGTCGCCCCAAAGCGTGACCCCGGAGCCAACGGAACAGCCGCCTTGCCCGTCGCAAACGAACGTTTAACTGGAGCTATTGAGAGGCAATAATTTTCCTGAGTGCAACCGTTTTCGGAGACTTGGTACCCTTCGGCCAAATCAACAAAGTGCGAAGCGTTTTGCTTCCTTTTGGTAACTGAGTGACCCGTAATCTGTCCGCCTCCGGAAAGGAGCTTATGACGCTGTAGGGGACCAAAGCAGCACCCATCCCTGCCAGAACGCAG
>JBCCFC010001077.1:0-4763 GCA_039029935.1 Chloroflexota bacterium | reverse complement strand
CGATGTGGCAACGGGGCAGATGCGCAATCTGGCAGAATATGAAATACAAATTCGTGATTACGCATTGCCTAAGAAACCTGAATATAAAAACAAAAAGTTAACAGAGTTGCTGTTATCAGCACCAACCATCACTGATGATGAACTAGAATCATACAACAATGTCAGGGAGCAGATGAACCAATGGACCATAACCAAATTTTAGTCGATACATCGATCCTGATTGAACACCTACGTAAAAAGCGAAAAGATCAAACCACGTTTTTTAAGGCAACAAACCAATATGAGTGCTATATTTCATCCGTCACCGAATTTGAATTTGCGGTTGGGACAACAGAACAGAATCGAGTGTTTGTCAAACAATTATTGGCACAATTACCTGTTTTGCCATTTGACTCAGTTTGCGCACAAACAGCGGCTGAGATATATCAAACACTGAAATCGAAGAACCAGTTGATTTCAGTTCCTGATATCTTCATCGTCGCAACGGCATTGGCCCATGATATACCGCTTCAAACGCTCAATGTAAAGCATTTTGCGCGGGTTGAACAGTTGCAGCTAAATATTGTAAGCTGATGATGAACAATGAGGATACAAAACGAATGAACAGTCCAATTTACCAAATCGATGCATTTACAGATAAGCCCTTTGGCGGCAATCCGGCAGCAGTCTGCCCGCTGACATCATGGCTTGATGATGAAACACTGCGCAACATCGCCGCCGAAAACAATCTGTCCGAGACGGCATTTCTGGTCAAAAGTGAAGACGAGACCATAGATTATCATCTACGCTGGTTTACACCCGAAGTGGAGATGGACCTGTGCGGTCATGCGACGTTAGCGAGTGCCTATGCTGTGTTTCAGTTTTTAGAACCAGCTTTGCAAGCGGTGTCGTTCTCGACCCTGAGTGGCATCTTGACCGTCACACGGGATGGCGACCTCCTCTCTATGAATTTCCCTGCCAGAATGCCAGCACCAATCACTGCGGATGCGACGCTGGTTAAGGCGTTAGGGCGCACACCTGCGGAAGTCCATATGGAGCGTAATTGGCTCGTGGTCTATGAAGGTGAGGCCGACGTGCGCGCCTTAATGCCAGACATTGCGCTGCTAAACACAGTTGAGGCGGGGTTTGCCGTCATCGTCACAGCACCGGGGGATGACTGTGATTTTGTCTCGCGTTGCTTTGCACCCAAAGCGGGCATTCCCGAAGACCCTGTGACAGGTTCTGCCCATTGTACGCTCATCCCGTTTTGGGCAGAACGGCTGGGGAAGACAACGCTTCATGCGCGTCAACTTTCTCGCCGTGGTGGTGAGTTGTTCTGTGAGCATGAAGGGGAGCGCGTAACAATCAGTGGATATTGTGCGCTGTTCTTGACCGGAGAGATTTTACTGGGATAGTGTCGGAACTACCTATTGTGGTGGGACCAGCACAAAGTTGCCCACATGCGTTTTCTGCATAAATTCCTGCTGTGCTGTCGCAATATCTTTCAGCGCAAATGTCTTTGCCACCAGCGGTTGAATCTCGCCCCGCTCAATATAACCGATCAAATTCGGAAAGACTGGCTCATCCCATGCTGTACAGCCGATGAGACTCAAATCTTTCAGATAAAAATCACGCATGTCAAGCGTAACCATTGGTCCAGCGATTGCGCCAGATGAGGCATAGCGTCCTCCACGAACGAGAATTTTGAACAGATCCGTAAACCCCTCGCCAGCCACATTGTCAACCACAACATCAATGCTCGATTCACCCAACGCCGCCAACAAGTCCGCATCACGTGGGATGATGCGGTCGATGTTCAAGTGCTGCATCGCCGCAATTTTTGATTGCCCAACCACCGCCGTGACATGTGCATCACGCCGCTTGGCAAGCTGCACAACCGCCGAGCCAACACCACCCGATGCGCCTGTCACCAACACACGGTCATTCGCACCAACGTTGGCACGGTGAATCATATTCTCTGCCGTCCCATAGGCACAAGGAATCGTTGCCAACTCGACATCGCTCCAGTCACAATCGACCGCAAAGACCTCCTGCGCTGGCACGGTGACATACTGCGCAAACGCCCCATCAAAGTCGGATGCTATCCAAATATTTTCAAGCGAATCAAAGCCATCAAGACGCATACACGAGCGTACCAAAACACGTGTGCCAATGGGTGGACTGCTCACACCATCGCCATAGGCCACAATTTCACCACAGCAGTCCGTTCCCTGAATAAAGGGGAAGGGTGTCTTTTCATTCCAGCCCCCATCCTCGACAGTATTGTCTGCTTCTTTGCTGTTTTCGTCCTTTTGCTCTTCATCTTCTGAAAGCGTTTCAGTCCCACTAGCCACAGAGGATGAATACCAGCCAAGCCGTGTATTCACCTCGGTGTTGTTGACACCCGCCGCCAGCACCTTGAGCAACACCTCACCCGACCGAGGAACAGGGACGGGTACATCACGATAGTCGAGTTTGTCATAGCCGCCATTGCCAGTGGTGACGACGGCCTTCATCGTGGGTTGATTGGGCTTGAGGTCAAATCGATTGGGGCTACTGTCCCATAGATAGTTAATAGCTTTATCTGACATCAGATAGAATTCTCCCTATGTCCATAGCCCTCCTTGGCAATCGAATATCCAAAGTCGAGCGTAAATACTGGTCCACCTCATCAGAAATATGAGTGGGGAAATGGGTTGCCAAAATTTCACGTGTCTTTGCCTGCGCTCGTTCTCGCATATCTGTGGCTCCATCGTCAGACCATTCCTGTGGTGGTCGTCGGTCAGCCAACTGCGGATAAAGAAAGTCGCTTTGCATTCGCTGAAATGTCTCTGGATGCCCCAGAAAATGGCCTTCACCGCGCACAATCTCGTCGATCATGTCGGTTGCCAGTGTCGTTTCGTTGACATCAATGGGGCTAATAGCGCGCATGATGCTGCCAAGCATATCGTTGTCGATGACATAGCTTTCAAAGGCAACGCTCATCAAGCTGGCCTGTGCGCCTGCCGCTTGGGTGATCATGTTGGAGCCAGCTTGCGCCGCCAATGTCACGGTTAACGCCTTTTCATAGCCACTTTGTGCATCAGGAATCTTGCTGTCGGTTGCACCCGCAATACAGGTGTTGGGCAGGTCATAGTATTGCGCCATCTGCGTCGTCGCCGCCATCACCAACGCCTGTTCACCGCTGCCTCCCGTCATGCCACCTGTCCGTAAATCCGTAATCATCGGGCGTGATCCTAGAATGGCCTTGACCTCCGGATTAATCAGCCATGCAAAGATCATACCCGCCAGACTCTCAGCCACATTTTGAACCACCGAGCCAGCCAGTGTCACCGGGCTAGATGCCCCCAACTGTCCAAAGGAGTTGGCATGAACAGGGATGCCCAGCCGCGCAGCTTCGGCCATCACCTCGCAGGATTCTGCATGAAAACGCATCGGTGGGACGACGTGGTTGATGTTAAGTGAAAGAAAGGGTCTTTCGATAAAAGCATTGGCCGAACCAGCGATGGCCGCACACATGTCAGCAATCAGGGCAACATGCGCTGGCTGCGAGATACTGGTGCAGACATGTTTGGCGGTCCCTGCCAGTGATGCATAGGCCGTGTTGATGTCCAGCAGTAATTCATTAGGCATATCGCGCGCTACCAACGAACGGCTGAAGAAATGGAGATGGTCCAGTGCATCGACAAGACGGGCGGCGTTGTAGAGGTCGTCAAGTGTTGAGTCACGATATTGCCCTGTGTCCAAGTCCACAACTTGTGGAGATGCGCCGCCGGAGCCAACATGAACATGTTTGCCTGACAGCCGCAGTTCATGCTTAGGCTGTTGCCCGTGCAGCGTAAAATTGCGTTGAAATCCCGCCAACGCCTCCCTAAACAACGGCTCTGGAAATAGCAAACGGCCATTATAGTCAACATGACCACCCCGGCTTGTCACCGTCTCAACGACAATCGGTGGAGCCTCGGCAAATCCGACGTTGGCAAGAATATGACATATAGCACCGTCAATATACGTCACGTCCGTCTCACTGAGAGGACGATAACGACCACCTTCGATGCCACATGTTGCGGGAACAGCTTGTTGCCGGCTTCTTGCCGCAGTTCGCGCTGTTCGGTCTCGTCTCATCCGTTTAGGTCTATCTCCACGGGATGATGTACGTGTCTCCGCTTGCAAAACGGACATATCGACTCCATTCTGTGTTGGCATGAAACTTTGTATCGCCGATTGTCAATTTACGGGTAGGCAATAAATTGGCAATCGGCTATCCATAATCAATCTTTTGACAACAAGCCATGTTGCTCCAGCAATGCACGATACTGTGCAAGCTCTTCCTTAGCTGCCAATCACGCTTGTTTCTCTGCTTCATGTGCTTGCTTTTCTGCTTCAAGTGCCTGCTCTGCCTGCAATGCGCGCTGACGTTCAGACTCAATATCGCGCAAAACATGATCAGTCTGGTTGTCAACGAAATAGACGGATTGGCCTTGAAGCCCAATAAATAGGCCAAGTTCCTTGAGCAAATATCGCCCATTGGGATCAGGTTTCATCTGGACAGCCTGCCCCGTTTTTTGGTCTTTGCGCCAAACCGTCAATATCGCATTGTTCAATAAGTCACCGTTGGCATCCACACGCTGAATCACTACAGAGAGCGGTATCCCCAAATGGTTGATATATAGGTTGTGCGCATCCTTGTCCTTATCAATACTGGATGGGGAGACAATCTCAAAGCTCCTTTCAGGGGAATTGTTCTTTCTTTCTTTGGTTGGAGGCTGATTTCTTGAAGCTGT
>JBCCFC010001076.1:0-4779 GCA_039029935.1 Chloroflexota bacterium | reverse complement strand
GTCATAAAAAGGATAGCAAGATGAATCATTTTTCAGTAATAGAGGGACCACTCAATGACGAATACACAACCCTTGTTGATCAACTATGCAGCCTCGCCGAAACCTATTTTTATGCGGGGCGTCTACCCGATGCCGTACATGTCCTCAAACGCGGGGCGCAGATATTGCATGAAAATCCTGATGCGCATACTGTCGACCAAGTGCGGCTGCTTATCCAATATGGACGGCTGTTAAACTGGACAAGCTTGATGCAGAGCAATCATCTGGACGAATCAGCTGTGGTGTTGAAGCAAGCCTATCACCTGGCGCAGTCCATTGACGATGAACACACCCGTGAAACGCAGCAGGCATACGCCAAACTCTATCAGGGCAACCTGCTCGACTTTCGCAAGATGTTGCTCAATAAGGGTGACTGGACAGATTCGCTGGAGCGGTTGCAGGAAGCACAGGCAGTCTTTGTGCGTACAAACGACCTGCGCGGTCAAGGCACAGGCAGCTTCTTTATCGGCTTGGTCCATCAACGGCTGCAACAGAAAGAGGAAGCCCTTGCCCACTTCACCACAGCCCTCAACCTCGCCGAGCAAACAGGCGACAAATTTGAAGAATCTGAGGTGGTTCGTCATCTTGGCTTTTTTGCATTTATGGATGGACGCATTGATGAAGCCTATGATCATGCACAACGCTCACTATCACTACGCGAAGACATCAACTGTCAAGTCGCCCTCTCCTCGGCGCATCATGTCGTCGGTATGGCACAGGAAGCGCGCGATGATCTGCCAGCCGCGCTAACATCCTATGAGCAAGCCAGAGTGATTGCTCAACGCTTGACGCTCAAAGTCCCGCTCATCCAAGCATTGCTGGGGCTGGCGGGTGTCTATCAACAACAAGCGCGCATGACCGAGGCCATGACCTGTGCCAGACAGGCACATCGTGTCGCCAAGGAGACGGGGTATCCGGTATTTATGCAGGCGGCGGCGAATAAATTGAGTGAGGTCGCGGGGTAGGCCAGTGGCTTTATATCGTCCATAATTGGCTGAAATCGTCTCTGTATCGTACAATGCATTATGAAGGGAAGCCTGCAACCCAACGTTCTGGATGATATGAAAGGATGGCGAGCAAATGACAATTTTAGGCAATGAACAATACAAATACCAAGAACGCTCAGACTGGCCTACGCTACCTAATGGCTGGTCATTTCATGAAACAGTCGATGTCGCGGCGATGACCGATGCTGAGGGTCAGGAGCGTATCTACGTCTTCAATCGTGGCGAACACCCGATGATGGTCTTTGAACTGGACGGCACGTTTGTTACATCATGGGGCGAGGGCATGTTCACCCGACCTCATGCGGTGACACCAGGACCGAACCACACACTCTATTGCGTGGATGATAGCGGCCATTGGATTGGGCAGTTTACGCTGAACGGCGAGTTGCTCATGAGCATTGGTACACAGGGCGAATCTGCGCCCCGTCACAGTGGTGAACCCTTTAACGCACCGACAAAAGTGGGTGTTGACCCAGAAACGGGTGCGCTTTACATCACCGATGGCTATGGCAATGCACGTGTGCATAAGTACACCAGCGCGGGGGCGTATCTACATTCATGGGGCGCATCGGGTACAGACCCGGAGGAATTCAATTTGCCGCATAGTGTCTGTACCGACAGCAATGGCACGGTTTATGTAGCCGACCGTGAGAACCATCGTATTCAGCTCTTTGATGCTGACGGCAACTACATCACACAGTGGAATAACATGCACCGCCCCTGTGGATTGTACATTGATTGTAAACCTGATAACGACCTGCTCTATATCGGTCAATTGCCGTCGCAATATCCGTTCAACAGCGACTTTCCCAATGTGGGTGCATGTATCACCATCCATGATTTAACGGGCAAGCGGCTGCCACGGCTGGGTGGCACGGTTGCTGGCGAAGAGCCGGGGCAGTTCACGGCTCCGCATGGGCTTACAGTGGATTCAACGGGTGCGATTTATATTGCTGAAGTGTCGTGGAGTGCCTACGGGCATACATTGAACCCGCCACGGGTCATACGTTCCTTCCGCAAACTTGTACGGATATGAGATAGGACGCGGACGAGCGCGGATGAACGCGGATAACTTTTCATAAAATTCCGCGTTTATCCGCGCTCGTCCGCGTCCCATTCTATGCCTCAGTTTACTTCACGAACTTTCCAGATGAGCAACACCAATGAAAGTGCTGTGGTTACGGCACTAATCATACATACGATTGTGATACCATAATGCACATAGAGCCAGGGACCTAAAAACCCGGATGCTGTGTTAAAAAGTGTACCCACAACACTGCGAAGCGATAGCAGTTTATTGCGCTGCTCAGGCACTTGTCCTGTCAGAAAGGGAATGCCGCTGACGATACCAAACTCAAACCCCATGCGCGCAAAGGCAAGGATTGCCACTGTTGACACCAGCGTAACACTTACAAAGGGTGTGACGGCGTACCCAATCATTGACACCCAACGCCCAATCATCATGCTTTGGCGTTTGCCAAGGCTGTCGGCGAATAGACTGACACAAATACTGCCAATTAAATCGAAACTGCCCAAGACCAGCGCGACTGTGCCGAGCTGGATCGCACTCAACCCATAGACATCGGTCAACCAAATGCCATAGACGATCAGAATATTAAATGAAGCCAATGAAGAGAGCGACTGCGAAAGGATGGTACTGTAGGCAGAGACGCTATTTTCACCCAAATCCAAAAATGCTTTGGTCTTGGAGATTAGGTTGCGCCAATTGCTCTGCTCTTGTGTCTGGTGGTTTGCCCTGTGGTTCGCCCTGTGGTTTGCCCTGTGCTTCGCCATAGCTTCGGCATCGCCTGCGGGGAGTAACCCAACAAACCACCAAAGCAGCAATGTAATTGCGCCTAATAGATAGAAGGGTGTGCGCCATCCTGTCCACTCAATGACAAAGCCCATGAGCCACAGCCCCACCATGCTTGACAGTGCCCATGAATATTCCACAATACCGATGCCGCGCGCCAATCGTTCATAGGGCAACAGTCGTGCCAGATAGACCGGGATGACGGGCATCGTGCCAGCCATGCTGATCCCGACGAGGAACATGCCCACACCGAACTGCCAGACATTGTTGCTGCTGCCCGTGACAAACAGCCCCATCGACATCATCACGATACAAAACCGTAGCACAGGACGTTCACCGCTACGATCTGCCCAAATGCCATAGAGGGGTGCGATTAATCCCAGAAAGCTACGCAGCCCAATGAGTTGCCCCAAGACCACAACGGTTGTGCCAATGCCTTTGGCAAAAATGACGATAAAGGGGGAGAGCATTTGATTTGCTGTGCCAATCATCAGCTTCAGCACAAGACTAGTCATCACCAGGCGATAAAAGGAGACGCCTGTCTCGCGAATGGGTGTCTCGCGAATGGGTGTATCACTGACGGGTGTAGACGATGGCTGTTTTGTTGGTTCTATTGGCGTTTGTGTCATCCGTGAATGGCCTTGTTATCCTCTGTCTCTGGGGCTTCTTGGACAATGGTCAACAGCAGAATTAGGGATAGCCCTGACCACACAACACAACTCAGACAGAGCAATGTTGTTCCAAGATTGACATAAATCCAAGGAGCCATTGTGCTGGTCAAGGCACTGCCAGCAAGGACAGAGGCTGAGCCCAGCGACATCACTTTCCCACGTTTTTCTGGGACTTGTTCACTCAGCAGGGCAAATCCAGCGACAACGGCAAATTCAAACCCAGCCCGTGCAAATAGCAAACAGGCGGCAATGGCAAAGAGTGTGTTTCCGGCGAACGGTGTGATGAGGTAGCCAATCAACGCAATGACAGAGCCAATCATAACACTATTCCGTTTGCCGATTTTGTCCGTATATAGACTGACCGCAATGCTGCCAACAAGGTCAAAGATGCCAAAGAGTAACGCCATCACACCAAGTTGTGACGCGGTTAGGGCAAATTCATCCTGGAACCATGCACCATAGGTAAACATGATGGTAAATCCGCCAATAAAGACCAATGTTTGCGCCGCAATAAATCCATAGGTGGACCGTGCATTTGCGCCTAAATCAAAAAAAGATCGAGTTGATTTTATAATTGTGCTTAGGCTAAATGAGGATTTGGACAACGGGTGTTTGCGCTCTGCTTGACTGCTGTTGGATACAGCTTCGGGCATGGTCCCCATCACGATCCATGACACAAAGATACCAACGGCAAGGACAAAAAATGGGGCACGCCACGATGTTGCATCCATCAACAAACCAACCAGATACAAGCCGATGATGCCCGCCAATGCCCATGAGTATTCAACAATCCCCATCCCTTGGGCGCGCCGTGCATAGGGCAAGCGCGCACTGACATAGGTTTGGATAATCGGGACAAAGGCATGAATGCCCACACCTGTAATCACAAGGCCGATGGCCGCCATCCAAACGTTTGTACTGAGTCCCGTGACCAATAGCCCCACCACAGCCAGCAGTTGACAGACGCGTAAGATGCGCCGATCCCCATGCTGGTCTGCCAAGCTGCCAAAGATGGGGGTCAGTAACCCCATTGCGCTGCGCAAGCTGACAAGTTGCCCCATGACCACAAGGTTGACACCCAACCCTTGCGCCAAAATAGGCATAAACGGATAGGCCATTTGGTTGGCAACATCGTTGAGGAATTTGACCCCAAGACTGACACCGACCAAACGTTGAAAAGATATTTGGTTATTCTCGCTCATTTAGTGTTTTCTTCTTTAAATTTTGTAAAAAGTGATTAGTGATTAGT
>JBCCFC010001075.1:0-4780 GCA_039029935.1 Chloroflexota bacterium | reverse complement strand
CCCCAACAAGCTGATGAGGATGGACATTTTTAAACGACGATATCTTCTTTTGCTACTCACTTTTACAAACCGACTTTCCATTGTCAATCCACTCCTTCTCTGATTGATAGTATATTGTGTATTTTGAAATCAAAAAAATCCTTCAATGATAGCCTTCGTGATAGCTATCCCCATCATACACAAAAAGCGTCAACAAAGGTGGGATCAGAAGCGTCAACGAAAGCGTACTCAAGACAGTTTGACAGGATTTCAACAGGAAGAACAAGACTTATAAGCAATATAGATTGTTTTATAAAATTGAGCTATGCCGTGCGAAACCAGACCTTCGCGAGGTGTCCATAGAAGCTTAGGTACGCCCAAATCCATCAACGGACACCTCGCGAAGGTCTTACCCCACAAAAGCTCAAATAGCCGTTTTTTCTACATCGAAACTATTCATTTCTGGTGTTTGTCATTATAATGAATGGACAGAGGTTACGAACACATGTACATCAATTTAGATACTGCTGATTTGATGGAAGAGGATGATGATTAGAAGGTAGGTCAATCATGAAGCCATTTTCAAAGTGGAAAATACTTGATGTTGAAAAAGAGTTCCAAGTTCAACAGCAATCTGACTTTAACCTATTAAATGAGTGGTTAGACGGTGATGATCACACAACCCCGCTGCCGACAGAGTCGCTGATGTCTTTGCAGAAACGTCTGATTAAACACTTTTATGACTGGAATGAGCAGGAATTAAAAATTAGATTTATTGGACCCATCATTGATTTGGTTGACTTTGATCAAGCAGACTATCAGCCATTTTTTGAGCGCGAAATCTCTGTGTCCTATAACAATGAAAAACTTGCTGGCGAAGTTGATTTTCTCGTGGCAAAGGGAGCACGCGCACCGGAGCAGCCCTATTTTTTCATTCATGAGCATAAAAAGGAAGCGGATGCGACAGGCGATCCATTGGGACAAGTGATGATTGCGATGATTGTGGCTCAGATTCTCAACCAAACCGAGCATCCCATTTATGGTGCCTACATTGTCGGGCGTTTATGGAATTTTGTTGTGCTACATGGGAAAGAGTATGCCGTTAGTCTAGGGTACGACGCCACCAAAGATGATATTTACGGCATCTACAATGCGCTGAAAGAAGTGAAGGCGTATATTAACACATTAATCCAACAACAGCCTTTGTCTACGTAGTGCTTTTTGCTGTTATGATTGAGGCAAACTCGACAACTTGGTTATGGACTTACTCATCAGTTGCGTAAAATCCATGATTGAATCAGGATCAAGATAATCCCCCATTTCTTCTTCTCTGCCAGAAATCTTCTGCATCATCATCGACGCCAGCACCATCTCATATCGAAAATCAGAGTCATACATCAACAACTCAACCATCGTATTGAGTAGCTGTGGATGCATGGTGGACATGTTGGCAAGCATATAATCCAATGCTTTCGGGCGATCATGTTCAAAC
The DNA here is from genome assembly GCA_039029935.1 of Chloroflexota bacterium. Taxonomy (GTDB): domain Bacteria; phylum Chloroflexota; class Anaerolineae; order Caldilineales; family Caldilineaceae. The sequence goes on along the minus strand of JBCCFC010001075.1, from coordinate 3,309 downwards.
GCAATCTGCAATGCGGTTGATTGCAAAGGATAGTCGTTCTCGTTGGCCGTTTCCAAAATTTTCCACGCTGTTTCATTCAGTTGTGTTGCTGGCTGTTTTGCACGGACCCACCACTCGGTCAGTGCTGAATTGGCAATGTAGGCATCGCTTTCGAGGGAGAGTGCTGCCAAGGTTTCTTGAGGGATGGTTGTGTAGTCAATGTCATTGTCGGTGCGCATTAAGAATGAGTCTAATTGAGTGATCATTTCAATTCTCCTTGCCTTGCTTTAGGGTGTTATTGGTAAGCGATGATTCTCTAGTGAGGATGATGCGTATAGCAATGCCTGACGAACATCTTCCCGTTCTAGTTCAGGATATTCGACACGTAATTCTTCCCAACTCAGATAAATTGACAGGATATCTAACACACGTTTTACAGTTAATCGTAAATCACGGATACATGGTTGTCCATTCATCCGTGCGGGGTTGATGGTAATTCGGTCAAGCTTCATTAAGAATTGTATCCGTTCTCTGCTGCAAATAGGTCTACTTACATCTGCTACGCTAACGCATGTAGGCCATGCTTGTCGATAATATTGAGTAGGCGTAGTGCTGGACCACCGGGCTGTTTGATACCACGTTCCCAGTCTGATACCAAATTTTTGGACACATTGAGATAAACGGCAAAAATCGGTTGAGAGACATTTTCACGTAAACGCAACTCTCGTATGGTTTTCCCAGACATTTTGCGTATCGGTGTTAAACAGGCTTCATCAAATTCACGCATTGTCTTTTTGTCGATGGCATCAATTTCATACAAATCTTCCATCATCTCATGGATAGCAGCAAAAGCATCTGATTTATACTGTCTTTCAACATTCATGGACTTACCTCCGTTAATGCCCCTTTCTCAACCAAGGCATTGATTTGCTCATCTGATAACGATAAAAGCTCTTTCGCTGATTGTTTAAATCCTGCTAGCTCATCTTTGTTGATATTCTCGCGGTTACTTTTAGAGAATCCATAAACAAAGAATGCTTTATCCGCTTTTTTGAAAACAATAATCGTCCTGTATCCACCCGACTTCCCCTGACCTGACCGTGCTATGCGCTGTTTAATGATGTTGCCACCAAGGTCAGCATCTACAACACCATGTTCGGCATCGACAATCGCTTTTTTGAGAATTGTATCATTGAGCTTTTCACGTCTTGCAAAGCGGACAAACCATCTATTTTTGAAGATACGTATTTTGTTTTTGTTGGCCATATTTTATAACTCTACTGTATCACACATAGTGTGACAGTTTCCATTGTCACACTCCGTTGTTAAATGACTACACCCTTCTAATAGGCCCACGCATTTCGTTTAAATAGCTCAACTTCTCTGGGTGAGACGACTTCATCAGTATCCTCCAATGAACTCACCACAATATTCGATACATCTAATACAGTTTTAAGACGATTATCGGAAATCCATGCATTCTCCCAAAGATTTAATATTTCACCATTTACAATTTTACAGATTGGCTCATCACTTGAAAACGATATACCGACTGTTTTTGGCTTTATTACTCTCTGAAGCCATATTTCAAGATAGCCATTGTATGGAACACGTGACATTTTACTACGAACTTTTTGCCATAGTTGACCTTTTTTTTCATCCGATGCAAGAGAAATGAGATGACTTAGAATCCCCGCAACTACAGGGAATGTTGCGGGTGAAACAACCGCAATATCTGTCGCAATTGCGATTTGTACTTCTAAATCATCAGGCATACCTTTTTGTTCAAACAACTTTGTATGAAATTCACCAACTAAACGACGGAGCGCACCACTATTGGGAAATCGTAGACCAAATGAGTGCAGACGTAGAAGTTGCTTCTGTATTGTCTCCGCATTGGCCAGCCCAAGGTCTTGTAAGTCAATACCAGCAAGCTTATCTGGTTTGATTGATCCCTCAACAACATTCTTGCTCATAAATGTTTTTGAAACACTCAGTTTCATCCCAACGAACCATAACTTATCGCTAATAACCTTCAAGATTTCTTCAACTCGTTCGTCACTGTTTGCAAAAATTCGATAATCATCCCTATATCTTAAAATCTTGAAATCATCTGCTTTATCAATCGCATCTGTAATCAATTTATCTACAAAACCAAGCACAATTTCTGCAATGAAGTCCATTAAGACCGACCCTTGGGAAATACCGTTCGTTTGTCCATATCGGCTTGCTTGTATATGTGAATCAATTTTATTGCCAAGAAGAGATCGTTTGCTTTTGTGCTTTTTAGCAGTATCTACACCATGAAGTGCCCAAGGGATGCTATGAGTGTACAAAGACCCATAACAATCCGTCACATCTGTATGAAGTACATGGCTGAATTCGAGAGAATAGATCAATGCTTTTTGCTCTACGCTTTGCCACCAGCTTATAACTTGAGTTGCAACATCGGACTGATGACTAAGCGACATTACAGGCGCACTACAACAATCAACAACGCCATATTCAAACTCACTCATACGTTTGATTATAAATTCCCAATTATCCGGTTCGCATATAGTATTTACCAACGATACGTAAATGACAGGGTGCATCAGTTCCAACGGACGCCATGCGAATTTGCCATCCTTATTTGCCATAAAGTTATAGTTAACATTTGAAAAATCATTTGGGTTTGATGATTTGAATCCATGATAGTTTTTGCCTTTTAAGACTTCATCAACTTCGACTAGAATTGGTTCAAAGCTAATATAATCAGGCATATCATTATTAAAGTAGCTACTTCCCTTCATGAAGTGCTGTTTTGCTTCTTTGTGTGTTAGTTCAACTAATCGCTTCATTAATTCTGCTACCCTTCGGTATATTTTTTATAAAAAGAGATTACTTCATCAAGGTCTCTGGAAAGGATTATTTAGAGCATGATTTTCATTACAATCCCGTCTTTGAAAATCACGATAAAAAATAATTCGTCTCCAAACGGAAAGAAATCTGGTTCAACAATGGTCAACTGTTCGATTTCTGGCAACTCTGGATTATCTATATATTCCCCAATTTCCCAAGATAGTCTTGGTGGGTCTAGCTTGATTGTCATAATCAAATCCATTGAATTTTATCTACGTTGGTGGATGCCATCCTACACTAGCCCAGCGGCGACGCGCTGGCAGAATATACTTATTATTGATTCCTCAATACATCAACGGTTGCCCGCCCTGTTGGTGTGCATCCCACGACCATAACCCTGTCTGCACCCCATTCAAAATGTTCATGCCAAGCGTCTTCTCGTGGATGAAATAGAGGGACTTCAACACCTGTTGTTGGGTCAAGCCCTGT
>JBCCFC010001074.1:0-4783 GCA_039029935.1 Chloroflexota bacterium | reverse complement strand
TATACACCCCTTTGCTATAGTTATACATGATTATTGGGAAGCACAAATTCAAATACAGTCATCTACAAATACAATATTACGCATTTGAGTTTTTTTAAAAAGCAATAAAAATCCATCTCTAAAAAATATCAATAACTCAATAGCCAAAGGATACGCCAACCTGCCCGTAAGAAGCATAGACCGTCACGTTGATAGCGATGACCTACGACTACGGCTCTACAGTTCAGACCAGACATCTATACAAGTCCAACATGGATTTGATTATGTTATTGAAAGGAATGAAAGTGGTATTAGAATAATGAATTTCAAAATTATAAAGCAAAATAAGTTGTATCAGACAATGAATCTAGTTGTATCGACTCTTCTGATTTTCTTTGTCTTGTCTATCAGTGGTTGTACCTCGGCAGACATATCGGCAGGCATATCTTCAGACGAACCACCAGTCTATCGGGTTGGGCTATTATCAGGGGTTGACACGTTTGAGAGTGCGATAGATGGCTTTCGTGCAGGTATGATCGACTTTGGCTATGTTGATGGGGAAACCATTCACTATGATTTCCAAGTCTCCAATGGGGACCGCACACGGATGCGAGCCATTGCCGAGGAATTTGTTGCCAATGATGTGGATTTGATCTTTACAACAACGACCGCAGCCACGCAAGAGGCGCAGGCGGCAACAAAAGAGAACAAAATTCCCATTATCTTTACGATTGTGTCGGACCCGCTTGGCAGCGGCGTCGTCGCGGACTTTCGCAAACCCGGCGACAACGTGACGGGTGTCACCCGGCTATTGGCTGGGTTAATCGGCAAACATGTCCTCTATTTACATGAGATGATGCCAGAACTCAATGGCATTTGGATGCCCTATCAAAAAGGATACCCAACAATCGGTTTTTCTGTGGATGCGATTCATGAGGCCGCAGACCCGCTGAACATTGTCTTGATTGAAACACCAGTCAACACGCAAGAGGATTTAGTTGCAGAAATTGAGCGATTGTCCCATGTGGATGAATTGGGGTTTAACGCCATTAAGATTGCGCCAGACCCGCTTATGCAAAACAAAGAGAGTTTTGCCGCATTGATGGCCTTTGCCCAAGCGCGCAATCTCCCCATGATCGCCAATACACCCGACCAAGTGCGCAAGGGGGCCTTGCTCACTTACTCCGATGATATCTTTGACTCCGGTCACATCGCCGCACTGTTGGCACACAAAATTTTGGATGGTGCTACTCCAGAAACAGTACCAGTTGATTTTGTGGAGCCCCATTTATACATCAACTATCAAACAGCACAGACACTTGGATTAAACATTGATGACAGTCTGCTTGCACAAGCAAAGGAAATCATCCGCTAACGCTAAGGAACGGGGATAAAATAATACCGGAAACTTGTCATTCCTGCGAAGGCAGGAATCTAGCGTCGTACCAGTGGTAGATTCCTGCCTTCGCAGGAATGACGATATTGTAAGTTTCTGGTTTTATTAAATCCTGATTCCTAACCCACAGAAAATACGCGGTAGCGGTAGTTTATTTCTGTAGTTCAATCCAAGTAAAGCGGCTTTAAACAAATGAAAAAAGAACAAAAGCAAAATAAGTTCAGCAGTTTACGCACAACGCTGACCATTGCGTTTGCGCTGTTAAGTATTGTGTCTGTCCTGGTCGTGGGGAGTGTCCAGATGCTGCGTAATTATCAAACACAACAAATTGTGTTTTTGGAGCGTGAGCGTAGTGTCGCTTTGGATGCTGCCACCCAGGTGTCCGCCTTTCTGGATCAAATCTTTAAGACCATCGAATCCTATGCCGAAGTCAATCGGGCTTTTATCAACACCGAACAGGAACGGCAAGAGTTGATCACCAGTTTGATGACGTTGCAGCCAACCTTGCATAGTGTGTCATTGGTCGATAAACAGGGGCAAGAGATATGGAAAGAAGCGCGGTGGAAGATCATTGCGGCTGATGACCTGCACAATTATGCGGGTAGCCAGATGTGGGCGCAATTGCAAGCGGGTCAACAATACATTAGTACGGTCTATATTGGTGAAATCACGACCGAACCCCTTGTTCTGTTGGCCGTTCCTCTCCAAGATGTCTTTGACGAGTTTGAGGGTGCGATTGTTGCTCAGGTGAATCTCAAATTTATGTGGAATCTCGTGTCCGCATTGGAGATTGGACACTCAGGACAGGTCTATGTGGTGGATCATCGGGGCAATCTATTGGCGGCGTCCAACCGTTCCCGTGTGTTGCGTGGTGACAATGTGCGCGATGTAACGGAAGTGGCGGCCTATATGGAGAGCCAAGAAGAACACTTTCAGGCCAATTATGATATATATCATATAGAGACACATACAGAAACAGAAATCCATGCCGCCACAATGCCGTTGTCGGATACGCAACAAAACTATGCATCGACGTACCACGAAAGACTCCATGACTCGCGGCTATCCTATCCGCTCTTACAACAGTCACAGTTTATCAAACACTTTTCAACGGGGGCCGGCTTGGATGGCACAACGGTGTTGGCGACCTATATCCCGTTACGGGGTCCTCATTGGGGGGTGGTGGCCGAACTTCCTGTTTCCGAGGTAAACCAGTCTATCCTGCAAGAATTGAGTATTTCGCTGATCGTTATGATCATCACGGCACTCTTGGCCGCATTGGTCGGTGGCTATATTGCCAATCGTTTGGCAGACCCGCTCTATAACTTGACCCAAACGGCCAGCCAAATTGCCGCCGGGGATCTCTCCTTGGTTGCACCCACTACGGGCAACGCCGAAGTGGGGCAGCTTGCGAACGCCTTTAATGGCATGACGGCTCAATTACGCAAACTCATTGTCTCGCTTGAAAAACAGGTTAAACGATTGGGTGTCGTGGCAAAATTGAGCGAACGACTGAGGGTCATTCTCAAAACCGAGGAGTTGCTTGCCGAAGTCGTCAACCATATCCAGCACAGTTTTCAATACTACTATGTGCAGGTGCTGCTGGTGGACAATGAAAAACAGGTTCTCTCTCTTGCCAAGGGTGCTGGCGATAAAGAGAAAAACGATGCTCGTGAAGCGTACCAAATCCCTGTGGACGCATCGGTTAGCCTCATTGCCAAGGCAACACGGACGCAAGACGTGATTCACGTCGCCAATGTCCGTGAATCAGACGACTGGCTGTTTGACCCCTCTTTGCCCCACACACAGGCCGAAATTGCGGTACCGATTATCATTGACGGTGCGTTGATCGGTGTTCTTGATGTACAGTCTGATGAGGTTGACGGACTTGATGAGCAAGATGTTAGCCTACTCCGTTCTGTTGCCAATCAAATTGCGGTCTCGATGGACAATGCGCAAAACTTTGAGCAAGCGGAGCAACGTGCGCAGGAGTTAAAACGTGCCAAAGAGGAGGCTGAGGTTGCCAACCAAGCGAAGAGCACCTTTCTCTCGCAGATGACCCATGAGCTGCGGACACCCATGAATGGGGTTCTGGGTATGGCAACTCTTTTGAGCGATACAAATTTGGATGCGGAACAGTACGACATGCTCAATACCCTGCGGGGGAGCGGTCAAACGCTGCTGACCATCATCAATGACATTCTGGACCTCTCAAAGATCGAGGCCAACAAACTCGAGCTCGAAAAAGTACCCTTTGATATCCAAACCTGTCTTGAAAACACCTTTGATCTCTTCCGACCCGTTGCATCGGCCAAAGGTCTATCACTCACCTATCAGATCAAGACAAGTGTGCCGACACGCTTGGTTCAAGACGAGGCAAGGATTCGCCAAGTGTTGACCAATCTGGTCAGCAATGCCCTCAAGTTTACCGAACGGGGTGGAATCGAAGTCACAGTGTCCGCAAGACCCATTGGTGCCACTGCATCCAGCACACCCGGATCAACCAGTTGCCCCGACCCGCTTACATCCACCGATTCCTCGCCACCAACAGACGCCGCCACTGTCACCGCTGCCACGACACCCTCCCCACCCTCCCCACCTGACACAACCCTCTATGAGCTCTGCTTTGCGATCACAGACACAGGCATTGGTATCCCCGAAGACCGTCTTACACAGCTGTTTCGTCCCTTTACGCAGGTGGACGCCTCCATCAGTCGCAAATATGGTGGCACAGGCTTGGGGCTGGCAATCAGCCAACAAATTGTCCACCTGATGGAGGGCAGGATATGGGTTGAGAGTCGATTAGAGACAGGCTCCACCTTTTATTTCACCATCATTGCCAAGCGGACGGACATCCCCCAGCGTTCAACGACACAAGCCGATAACAATCTCAAAACACGTTTTAATCGAGATATGGCAAAACAGAAACCGCTCCGGATTTTACTGGCCGAAGACAACATGGTTAACCAGAAAGTGGTGTTGGGCGTTCTTCGTAAATGCGGCTACAAGGCCGATACCGCCGCCAACGGGCTGGAGGCCATTGACGCGCTCCAACGTCAACCATATGACGTGATTCTCATGGATATCCATATGCCCGAGATGGATGGGTTGACCGCCACCAAGCAAATTCGTCGGCAATGGAGCAAAGCACAACAACCCACCATCATCGCACTAACGGCTGATGCGCTAGAACAACACCGCGAGCAATATTTGGGGGCTGGCATGGATGATTTTGTGCCAAAACCAATTCGTATCCCGGCCTTGGTGTCCGCGCTTCAGCGAGTGAATAGTTGAAGGGTTGAAGGGTTGAAGGGTTGAAGGGTTGAAAGGTTGAAAGGTTGAAAGGTTGAAAGGTTGAAAGGTTGAAAGGTTGAAGGGTTGAAGGGTTGAAGGGTTGAAGGGTTGAAG
>JBCCFC010001073.1:0-4794 GCA_039029935.1 Chloroflexota bacterium | reverse complement strand
AGTTTGGCGACCTGTCTAATCGCTTCACGACTTCAAGCGACATTCAGACCCACATTGATGAGCAAATGGCTATCCATTAAAGAATTATGTTAATACCACCTGAAATGTAAGTTTGAATTCTTTTCTAATTTGGAATTGCTGACTGAGTTGTGTATGATTTCTCTTAGATTGTCCATGTTCTCGTCCTTTCTATTCGTCTGTTGGTATAAGTAAACCCGATAAAGTAATTAGATATAAGCCAAGGCAAATACTACAGCAGATTTGGGACCGGAACGGATTTTTCTCGTGCATGGAGACTAAATCCGTTCCCCCTCCATAATCCGTTGTAGTATGTTTTATCTAATTACTTATTAGAATTTACTTAACAGGTAAAGCCGCCATCAACCGCAATGACCTGCCCTGTAATAAAGCCTGCTTCTGGAGAAATCAGAAAACGCACCAGATTGGCGATTTCCTGCGCGGTTCCCAGTCTTTGCAACGGTGTGCGACGTGCAATGCGTCCCCGCTGTTTGTCCGTTAAATCCTTGGTCATCTCGCTTTCAAAATAACCCGGTGCGACCGAGTTCACACGAATCCCCTGCGGTCCCATTTCCCTCGCCAGACTACGCGTCATGCCATCCAAGGCCGCCTTGGTTGCGCTATAGACAGAGACCCCGGAATATCCACGCAGGCCATTGATTGAGGTGACATTGATAACACACCCACTTTGTTGAGTGAGCATGCTTTTAAGACAGACTTGCATCAAATGGATGGCGGCTTCCAGATTCACCGTCAGTCCACGCTCGATATCTGAATCACGCATCAATGTCAAAATCCCATCAACCCCAATTGCCGCATTGTTGACCAGCACATCTATCTGACCGTACCGATGAGTCACAGCAGTCGCAAACTGCTTAATGTGTTCTAAATCTGTCGCATCGACTGCTTCCCAAAAGAAATTCTGTGCGTCTGGGTCCTTTGAGAGACATTCCGTAATAAACGGTGTCTGCGAGCGGCTAAATGTTGCGACAATGTGTCCTTGTGCCAAGAGATCGGCCACCACTGCTTGGCCTAATCCACGACTACCACCGCTGATTACGATGACTTTTGGCTTTTTATCCATAGTTGTGTCCTGTTGTTACTTAATTGTCGTTGGATGAGTACCTCTCATCTTTTTGAAACGCTGTCCATGCAATGTGCCGGAAACGATTTGCACCACCGCTGGAATCTTATAGGGTGCCAGATGGGTTCGACAGTGTGTACGTACTTGGTCTTCCAAGTCATCGCGGTCTTCGGGGTGGAACAATTCGACCTGTGCAATTACCATCGTACCCATGATCGGATTGGACTTTCCTTTGACGACCACGGCCTTGATATTGTCCATTTGCTGGATGACATCTTCAATCTCGGCTGGAAATACCTTCTCGCCACCCACATTGATGATCTCGGAGGTACGCCCTAAGATACGCATGTACCCATCTTTCACCTCAACCGCATCCCCTGTGTTAAACCACCCCTCCGCATCAAAGGGCGATGGAAAGTTCAGATAGCCTTGCATGGCCGAGTCGGTGCGAATCCAAAGCGTTCCATCCCGCACCTTCATCTCAACGTTTCCCCCACCCATCTTTAACCACTGTGAGTTATTGCTGTCTGATCGTGTCGATAAGACACCCAACTCAGTCAGCCCATACGCTTGTTTCAGGTTGACATGGGGAAACCTTTCTCGAAAAGCGTTTAACGTGGCAGGGGGCATCGGTTCGCTGCCATGTGTGAGCAATTTTAGCGACGAAATGTCATATCGGTCCTCTGCTCTCGCCATGAGCAGCATATTCATAAAGGTTGGCGTCGTGGGCAGTAGCTCCACTTGATACTGCTCGACGGCTTGGCAAATTGCTTCTGCACTCCGTTCTGCGATGGTAATCACCGTTCCACCATTGCACAGAGCCGACAACAACACGTTGATGCCACCAATATGATCCAGCATCAGAAAGGTAAGGGTGCGATAGCCACGCAAGCGTTTTTCGCTAAATTTGTGTAGCATCTTGGGCAGGCTGTGCAAAGCCGCCTTTGGATTTCCAGTGGACCCTGATGAAAAGAGAACCAACCCAGCCTCTTCCCGCTGACGCAATTTTTGCAGCAACGGGTGGTCACCAACAGCATCACGTCGAGAGAACACCCATTCATCGGCCTCACCAAACTCAAAAACAGCATGGACGCCAGCGATTTCAAGGTTCTTTTCCCGTTCCGCAATCGCACTGGACATCTGTGGCACAATACTGTTTCGATTCGCCATCAGTGCCAAAAATAACGTGATGGTTCCAAAAGAGAAATCACCACACAGTGCAACAACTTCGCCCGGCTGAACACCCTCCGCAAGCAGAATCGACTGCCAGCGTTGAATCCGCGCTAAAAGTTGCAGATAGCTATGAGACTCCCCTCGCCAAATGATGGCTGGCTGTGACTCAAATTCTTTTAGTCTGTTAAAGAACCAGTCTAGGTTCATCCAAATAATCTCCTCTCATTTTGCATCAATGGACTGACCTTACATGCTCAATCGTTGAAATACCTTAACAACTATGAGGTTTGTCAAAAATAACGTAGTTGACGATTAGTGTAGCGAATGAATGTGGAATGAATGTGGGATGTAATGGTCTATGGTCTATGATTGCTACGCTTCTTCCTCAGTGTATGATAATCAAGTCTAGCAGATGATGGTGCGATTGTCTGTCGCGAAACGCGACAATTCATGCTACAAACGTAGCAGTTTCATGAAAATCGCATGGCTCATAGATGTAGTGTAGCATTCGGGCTATCGCGGTATCTATCTCAGAAGTTAGCAATTTTGTCGCTGTATGTAGCAATTTTTTGGTTGACGTGGTGTGTTCATGATGACTTGACTATCGCTGGTAACTGGTAGCAGAATTGTACTCTGTCAACTTACCGATGAAAGATATCGGATATAAAATGAATGTCTCTATCCGATATTCATAAGTCACACAGTAAGGATACAATTCATGCTAGAAAAACGATTGTTAAAACGGTTGGAACAGAAGAAAACAGCACTGGATGCCCTACGCCCACTGCCCAACGCTGCGGTACAACGACTTCAAGCGGAGATGCACATTGAGTGGACCTACAATTCAAATGCCATTGAAGGCAACACGTTGACCCTACAAGAGACGCGTCTTGTGCTTGAAACAGGCTTGACCATTGGGGGGAAAACATTGCGAGAACACTTTGAGGTACGCAATCACCAAAAGGCCATTGACTATGTAGAAGCATTGGTGCAGGAAAAGATACGGATAACGCCCTTTCATGTACGCCAAATTCATCAACTGGTGCTTGCACAGGTGGACGACGACAATGCGGGACAATATCGCAAATACCCAGTTCGCATTGCTGGTGCGAGCCATGAACCCCCTGAGCCGTGGGAAGTGGGGCGACAGATGACAGAATGGGGCGATTGGTTGCATGAGACAAGCGAGGGTATCCATCCTGTGACACATGCAGCCTTGGCGCATCACAAGTTGGTTGCCATTCACCCCTTTATTGACGGTAATGGGCGCACGGCGAGACTTGTGATGAATCTTTTGCTCATGATGGCGGGGTATCCGCCCTCCATCATTATGAAGGTCAATCGTCTTCAATACTATCGTGTGCTGGCACAGGCAGATGCGGGCAACATTGCCCCCCTTGTCAACTTTGTGGGACGCGCCGTTGAGCGAAGTTTGACGCTGTATTTGGACGCCTGTACGCCCCATGAAGCACCACCACCAACAGATGAAACATGGATATCATTGCGAGAGGCGGCGGAAACGTCTCCGTATAGCCAAGCGTATTTGAGCTTATTGGCGCGCACAGGACGATTGGAAGCGGTAAAACGAGGGCGAAATTGGGTGACAACGCGAAAAGCAATTGATGTGTACCGTGATTCGCTGTAACGGTCTAGATATTCATGCCGGGTAGTGAAATTCGGCATGATTCTGGCTCTTCCAGAGTTGTTGATAGACTTCGCTGTGTGTCAGTAGTTCGGCGTGCGTACCCTGCTCCACCAGATGCCCATCTTTGAGGACAAAAATGTTGTCAGCATTGATCACCGCTGGTAGAGCATGCGTGATCATAATGATTGTACACTGTTTGGCCAGGTTCTGGAGCGTCGTATTGATGGCGGTGGCTGTTTCGGCGTCCAAGCTACTGGTCGGCTCATCCAAGAGCAAAATCGTAACTAATTTTTTAAACTGCTACGTTTGTAGCATGAATTGTCGCGTTTCGAGACAGACATGGGTCCGATGCTTGTGCTATACTTGATTGAGGTTATACATAGATAAGCAAACACCTATAAACAAACTTTATCTAAATAAATTAAGATAATTTCAATCTATTTCTGATTTTAAATAATTTTTTTGCAAAACACTTAAAACCAAATAATTTTTTAACAAAAATTATCATTCACACTGCGAAAATTACAAATAGCTTGAATATTCAGGATACTCTACGTTGTAGCACAAGTGAGGAGTCATATGTCTATCACAATTATCGACAAAGAAACACAAACTCAGTTTAATGACTATGCAAGAGCAAATGGCCTGTTACCCATTAAGGTCACACCACACTACAGGAAGTTGGTGGAGAAAGAGGTAGAAACGCTGGGGCGTACAGGCGGGCCACTCTATAACCTTATTTTTGTGCAAAAGGAGGGGGATTTAACTAAGTTGGTGCAAAGAGAGGCTAATTCAATTCCGTTGAAAAGTACTTTTCAAGGCAAAAAATCAATTTTTGAGAATTTGCATGACAACTTAAAAGCTCGATGCGTTT
>JBCCFC010001072.1:0-4796 GCA_039029935.1 Chloroflexota bacterium | reverse complement strand
TACAAAATCAAGATAGCTATCCTGTTCATATTTTACTATGAAACCACGAACCATATCAATTTTAGCAGTAGAGCGGTGTGTACACCCTAACCTCACCATCTACTGACTCACAAAATCCTTCGCCTCAACATCCACAATAATATCATCACCCTCAATCCGAATAGGATAAGTCTTTACACGCATCGTTGGCTCCACCAAGCATTGTCCCGTCGCAATATCAAACGCCCAAAAATGCCAAGGGCAGCGCAGCACCTCGCCATCGCCCTCCATTGTGAGAATCGACTCATCCACAGTGGGTGGCGCATCTGCAATAAACCGCCCTGACACATCCCCTGTGCAAAGGGGGCCACGTTTGTGGGGACAGATATTGCGCAGTGCATAAAACGAACCGTTTACATTAAACACACCAATCCCCGCCCGTCCCCGAAACGGCACGATGATCTTGCGCTCCCCAGGTGGAATTTCTGACACTTTCCCTACAACAACAGGTGTCATCGTCTCTCCCTTGTGATTGGGTAGGTCGGTGTTCGGTGCATCGGTACATCGGTAGGTCAGTAATCGGTGCGTCAGTAATCGATATAGAATAACCGACTACCGACCTACTGACCACCGACCTACTGACGACCTACTGACCACCGACCTACCAAACACCAACAAACTAATTCATGCTAATCCGCAGCATATCCATCGCATTATCCGCAAAGATACGCTGATGCATATGGTCCGACAATTTGGGGAAGACCGTCACTGGGTCATTCCAGTCAAAGTGTGGGAAGTCTGTACAGAATACCAGTGTCTCATCGGCATGGAGCATCTCCAGCATTTGATACATCTGATCCGTTGTCTCCGGCTCATGCATGGGCTGTGTCCCCACACGGATATTGGAACGGAAATATTCGCTTGGCAACTTCTTGAGCCAAGGTGTTTGGTCGCCAATCGCCTTCCAGTCGGCATCCATGTGCCACATCACCGAGACGGCCCATAGTTGTTGTACCTCGGTCAAGGCAAACTTGAGCGTAGGGAACTTCTCAAATACACCTTCGCAGATAAGCGAGGCAGCATGTGTGCTGGCGACATGTGGGCGCGCCATGCGTGTTTCCATGTAGTAGGTTGGATAGCCTACAGGCGTCGGCGTGGTCCGTGTTGCACCGCCGCCGCCTCCGATGTGTGACACTACTGGTAATCCCTCCTCCGCACACGCCTCCCAAATGGGATGATAGAAACGATTGCCAAAGGGCATACTGGTTCCCATCGGAATCATGACCGCCACCGTGTCTTTGCGTGGTGAAAGCCGCTTAATCTCTTTGACCGCCTGCGCTGGGTCGGTTGGTGAAATCAGAATGGCGTTGACAATACGTTCATCGCGATCCAGCCAGTTATCAATCGTCCAGTCATTAAACGCACGACAGAGTTCCGCCGCCCAGTCTGGGTCTGGTAGCCCTGAATATCCATAAAAAGGTGGTGGCCCCGTCAACAGCGCATAGTCCAGATTCCAGCGGTCCAGCAACTCCTCCTGAGTAAATTCCAACGAGTAGTTAAAGTCACGCTCTTGGAGCTCTGGTGCTTTGATGTCCGTGCGCGTCTTGCGAAATGGTGTGTTAGAATAGCCACCGCCTGGCAGATGCAGCCCCTGATCCAGAAAATGTTCCTGCCAATATTTAGACAGATAAGGCAGTAAATCCTCTGGTTGACGGAAGTTATGATGAACATCCATATCCACAAGTTTGACACCATCCTTGGGCTTCGCCGTCCATCCTGGTGCTGAAATCGGTGTTGAGCCTTTTTTGCCCCCAATCATAATCATACCTCCTAAATTTTTAACCGCAGAAAGGGTGCAGGGTTGAAAGGTTGAAAGGTTGAAGGGTTGAAGGGTTGAAAATTCCCCTCATCACCCTGTCCCCCCATCACCCCATCACCCCGTCACCCCGTCACCCCATCACCCTGTCACCCTTGCTCCTCTACGAAGGCAACCACGCCTTCTCCGCAATCCCCGCAAGATTCGTCTTCACATCCACAACTGCTGGCAGGTCGGACTCAAAGGCTTGGTCCAATGCGCTGTCAAGCTCGCTGATTTTGTTGACTGTGATTCCTAGACAACCCATTGACTCGGCGATTTTGGCAAAGTCCGTATCCTCAAAGAGCCACAGTTCATCAGACCCCTTGGTGCGACCACCATAGACGGCCTCAACACCGCCTTGCTCTTGGTTGAGCGAGTGGTTGTTGTTGACAACGGTCACGGTCTTGATGCCACAGCGTACAGCCGTTTCCAGTTCGGTCATGTGATACCAGATGCCGCCATCGCCTGTGAAGCAGAGGACCGGGCGGTCTGGTGCAGCGCATTTGGCCCCCATCGCCGCTGGCAGTCCCCAACCCAATGAGCCAGAACAGCGGATATAGCTCTGGTCGGGATGTTGCAAATCAAGGAAAGTGCCTGTCCAGATGCCAGAGTGACCCGTGTCTGAGACCAAGATGGCATTGGAGGGCAGATAGTCACTCAGTTCTTTACACAGTCGTTCTGGGCGCATAGGTTCGACATCCGAATTGATAACATCGCCCAGGTCTTCCTTCCAGTTCTGGACCAATTCCTGTACACGACCCACCCAGCCCGAACGCGCTGGTACTGACTCTGCCATATCAATCATGCTACGCAAGGATGTTTTGATATCGCCCTGCAAGCCCAACTTAATAGGATAATTGCGTCCCAATTCCTCTGGGTTGATGTCCAGTTGGATGATAGGCGTTCCCTGTGGTGGAATCTGATAAGCCGCTGTCACCTGCCCACCCGTGTGGCTACCGATAAAGAAGACCAAATCGGCTTCGCAGAGTGCTTGGTTGGTGCAAGCGCGTGAATAGGACCCGGGAACACCCATCGCCAGTGGATGGTCCGCTGGGAACATGGTCTTGGCATTGAGCGAGGTCGCCACCGGAATCGACAGTTTCTCGGCCAACTCAATCAGTTCATCTCTGGCATGAGAGGATGTGACACCGCCACCTGCGACAATCGCCGGACGTTCCGCTTGCGTGAGCATCTGGATCGCCTGTGAAACCGCGCTAGGCTCGGCCACAGGGCGGAACGGTGGCAACTGCTTGAACTGCTCTTCGATGACTACCTCAATATCAGCCTCTTTATCGACGACAAACTGTCCTGCTAGACCCTCAAAGTCCAGATGTGCCGGCCCCGGTGTACCAGTGGTGGCAACACGGAAGGCTTGCCGCAGATAGAAGGGTAACTGCTCAGTATTGGCGACAAAGGCACTGTATTTGGTGACAGCCTTAAATGGCCCCACGTGGTCAACTTCCTGATAGGCGTGACGCTGTTGACTCAGTTGGTTTTCCCGCCCCGTAATGGCGATGACGGGCGAGCAGGCGAGATATGCATCCTGCAACCCCGCCGCCAAGTTGACCGCACCGACCGACTGCGCCATACACAACGCTGGTGCCTGCTTGACCCGCGCATAGGCATCGGCCATATACGCCGCCCCCTTTTCACCATGTGTTTGGACCCGTTTGATGCCCAGACTTTCCATCTCCATCAATGCTCTTGGACCGATATAGGGCATAAAAAAAACATGGTCGATCCCATATCCATGCACTGTTTCGGCGATAAAGCGAGCACCCGTCATTTTTGGCATTATGATTTCTCCTAAGTTTGCTTTAACACTGATACAGACAAACATTAACAATTCAACAATTCAACAATTCACAAATTATTATGATTGTCCATATCAATTTTTTTTATTTTTATGTTGATTGACTGGTTATACAGGAACCGCCGCTTTATCCAGATTGGCCTCAAGCCAGCTCTTTAACGGCACATCTTCCTCTTTAGGGCTGGTGAAGCCGTGTTTGCCTGTAGGCGCAGCACCGAGCAACTGTTGCTGAATAGGGGTGCAGTTGGGCATGAGATGATCCACTGTCATATCGTCACGCGGTTTGAGCCAACGATAGCTATAGCCATAAAAGAGGACTTTGCGCGTAATGTTGGATGTGTTGGGGCTGGATGCATGGAAAATACGCCGATCAAAAAAGACAGCTGTCCCTGGCTTGACGCGTACGGCCATCGACCCTTCCGGTTCACCCTCTTCAGGTCGCTCAAGCTTATTTCTGAGATGACTACCCGGAATAACATAGAGATTGGCATGACCCAACTCGCTGGTATCTGTCAGGAAAAACGCTACCTTGAGCGAAATTCGTGGCTGTGGATCCGTCTCCAACTCAATGTTAAGGCGACCACTATCCTTGTGCCAATTTAGCCCTGTGTGTCCTGGCCCAGAGATGGCATTGGGTGGTGTCACAATAAAATGTGAATGATAGAGATTGATGTTCCAGCCCAGCACCCCCCAAACTTTGGGGAAAGTTTTGGGCCAATCGAGCAACTCCATAAAGGCATCATCCTGTCCAATAAAGTCAAAGACATTGTGTCCGTCATTGGGAGCCAAGTCTTTCTCTCTGCGCACGTCCGCATCAATGCGATCAACCGCCGTGTTCAGTCGCGCCAGCAACGCTGGCGGTATCGCATCCTCGATAATCAAATAACCATCTTTCTCAAAGCGATGACGTTCATCCTCAGTCAAAACATAGTTCAAATAGCTGCTATCCATGATTCATCGTCTCCCCTGTCATACAAGTTCGCAATAAAAAACGACCAACGTTAGGTATTGGTCGTCAATTTTATCACGGGATAAGCGATTTACCACAATAGCAAAAAAAGCACAAAAGTTGATTCAGGGACGCGGACGAGCGCGGATAAACGCGGCAGGACTCAGTACTAATCCTGGTTCATCCGCGCTCGTCCG
>JBCCFC010001071.1:0-4808 GCA_039029935.1 Chloroflexota bacterium | reverse complement strand
TTTTCTTTCTGTCTGCGGGCGCGTTGGGTGTGGGGGGTTTTCGTGGCTTTTTTTCACTTACCCTCCTGGGCCTGGGGGGCTCCTCGTACCCCCCCCCCGACCAACCCCAAACCCACCCCCGCCCACCCCCCCCCCCCCGCCCCTATTTTTCGAATGTCGTAACCAGTATCACAGCTTGATTATCTGTGACGCAGGTAGACAACCTGCGATACTAAATCCAGTATCACAGATTGGTTATCTGTGACGCAGGTAGACAACCTGCGATACTGGCCGAAGCTGGCTTATGCCAAAGAATTGAGTACTTGATGAACATTTTACAACCACAATCATTACCATTGGCGTTTAACGACTGGAAACAACTTCCTTATCGCGAGCGCATCAAAATCCTCTGTCAAGTATGGGCGGTGCAGGGGTATGGTGCGCCACCTGCGGTTTATGGCTTTTACCTGCTCAAAATCGTCTTCTACATCTGGATGTGGACATGGTTTACATCTTTTTCCACTGGGCTTGGTGGCTTGAATACGATTGGTGCGTGGTGGCACCAGCCCGAAGCATTGCTCAAGGCCGTTGTGTGGAGCATGTTGTTTGAAGGGCTGGGTTTGGCATCGGGCAGTGGACCGTTGACAGGCCGCTACAATCCTCCCTTTGGTGGCTTTCTCTATTTTCTGCGCCCCAGCACGGTCAAAGTTCCTTTCATACCCGGAATGCCGCTTTTGGGTGGCGATACACGACGGTGGTTTGATTGCCTGCTCTATCTGCTCCATGTCGCCCAACTCATCCGCATCCTCATCGCCCCAGAGGTGACACCTGCGTTGCTATGGCCGACAGTCGTGTTACTTCCGCTTATGGGCATCACCGACCGCGCACTGTATCTATCAGCGCGCTCGGAACATTACCTGATTGGCATCATCTGTTTTCTCCTCCCACAAGATGCGATAGCTGGATCGAAGATTGTCTGGTTTGGGGTGTGGATATGGGCTGCCACCTCCAAGCTCAACCGCCATTTCCCCTCAGTCATCAGTGTGATGTTGAGCAATAGCGGTATTATTCGCTCCGAAGCATTCCGCAAACGTCTCTTCCGCAACTATCCAGAGGATCTGCGCGCCAGCGCACTTGCCACCAATCTCTCTCATTTTGGTACAGTCACGGAGTATATCTTCCCATTGTTGCTGATGTTTGGCCCACTGATTGGGCATGAAATTTTGGGTTTGGGGACACCTCTAACCTTACTTGGCCTTCTGCTTATGCTCAGTTTTCACACCTTCATCACCGCCAATGTGCCGATGGGTGTGCCCATTGAGTGGAACATCATGATGGTCTATGGCGCATTTGTCCTTTTTGGTGCTCACGCCGATGTATGGGCAATGAGTATTGAGTCGCCACTGCTCATTGAGACACTGGGCATTGGTCTGCTGATGCTGCCGCTGCTCGGGAATCTATTCCCCGCATGGGTTTCCTTTCTCATGGGGATGCGCTATTATGCTGGGAACTGGGCCTATAGCGTTTGGCTCTTTCGTGATGATGCAGAGGAGAAAATTGCCAATCATGTCACCACCTCCGCACCGCTGTTGATGAAACAGTTGGGGCTACTCTATGATGAAGACACCGCCGAGGGCATCCTGAGCCGCGTCATTTCCTTTCGACTGATGCATATGCATGGGCGCGCCTTGCATGATTTGATTCCGAAGGCTGTTGGCGATATGCAGGATATTGATCGCTATACATGGCGTGACGGCGAGTTGGTGGCGGGCGTGGTCATCGGCTGGAACTTTGGCGACGGGCATCTGCACAACGAAGTGCTGTTGGCATCGTTACAAAAACGATGCCAATGGAAAAGCGGCGAGGTGCGCTGCATTTTTGTGGACCCACAACCATTTGGCCGTCCGCATTTGGATTGGCGTATTTTTGATGCGAAGGATGGGATAGTGGCACGTGGCCGGGTGGGTATTGATGAATTGATAGAACGACAACCTTTTCCAACATGAGGTATTTATGAAGAACACATACGAACAACTGATGGCAGAAGCCATTGAACAGTCCCATGAAGGGTGGGATTTCTCCTATATTGCCGACCGTTGGCACTCGGAAAATCCACCTTGGGCCTATGGCGATATGATTGTAGAGCGGCTTGCAAACGACACACTGCCCATAACGTCAATGCTAGACATGGGCACAGGTGGCGGGGAGTTTTTGCATTCGCTGCATGAACGTGCCTCTGTGTGGCCGCAAACGGTGATGGCAACCGAAGGGTATGAACCCAATATTGCGGTAGCGAGACGCAACCTCGAACCCATTGGCGTTCAAGTGATCCCCTACGAATCGGATAGACACTTGCCTCTTGAGGATAGGCAGTTTGACTTGGTGATCAATCGTCATGAATCATTTGAGCCTGAAGAAGTCATGCGGATTCTTAATATAGGCAGTATATTCATGACACAACAAGTCGGCGGGCAGATGAACCTTGGGTTGAATGATTTACTCAATGGCCCCGATCCCATCTATCGTGATTGGTCACTGAAAAAAGCGGTCAGAAGTTTAGAACGTGTGGGATTTGAGATTTTGGACCGACGTGAACATCGTGGCACTGTCACCTTTGACGATATCGGGGCCATTGTTTGGTATTTGCTGGTGGTTTCATGGCAAATTCCAGACTTCGACATCGAAAGATATGACAGTCGCCTGCGGCTTTTACATGAATACATTCAGGCCAATGGTCCTGTTTCTGTCAAGAATCATTTATTCTACATCTATGCCTTGAAAGGGTATTAATGACTCTGCTGAAAAAAGTCCGACTTCTATAGAATTTGATGATTTCTACCACTGGTAAGAAGTCGGACTTTTGGGTGATTTTGACCTTTTTGCAGCAGAGTCATTAATTACAGTGCTAGCACAGGTTAGGCTTACTGCACATTTTCATGACTGGCAAATCTGGTATGATACACTGAGCCTACTCGATAATGTGCCAGTCATGTCTGCCTATAGACCAAAGGAGGATTTTCATGAAACCCACACACAACTGGGCTGGCAATATCGCATTCAACGCCACCCGAACCCATACACCCTCAACCATCGCCCAACTCCAAGAGATTGTGCGTCAGGCCGATAAGGTAGGCATCATCGGCGCACGTCACTCCTTCCCACCCATCGCGGATACCAGCGGTAATCTGATCAGCCTTGCGCAGCTTGACGCACGTGTGGAGATCGATCACAAGCATCACAGAGCCACCGTCAGCGCGGGCATGACCTATGAGGCACTCGGCCCCTTGCTGCATGAGGCGGGGTATGCATTGCCCAACATGGCCTCATTACCCCACATCACCTTGGCAGGCGCGTGTGCAACGGCCACGCACGGTTCAGGCGAGGGGCTGGGCAATCTGGCTGTCCCCGTGTCTGGGCTAGAATTTGTGGCAGCGAATGGCGAGCTTGTCTCCTTAACGCGAGAACAAGATGGCGATGTCTTTCATGGTGCGGTCGTCGGGCTAGGGGCATTGGGGGTTGTGACCCGGATGACGCTTGATCTTATCCCCACCTTCATGGTGCAACAGGAAATCTATCGTGGGCTACCCCTCACGAGGCTGTATGAAAACTTTGATGCCGTGATGAGTAGTGGCTACAGCGTCTGCCTCTTTACCGATTGGCAGAATGGGCAGATTGGCGGCGCATGGGTCAAACACAAATTAGCGGACAATATGGCGATTGATGTCCCCGACGAACTCTTTGGGGCGCAGCTTGGCTCCGATACCCATGTTTTGGATCGACCCGGCTCAGATCGCATTCTCACACCCATGCGTGTACCCGGCCCGTGGTATGAGCGGCTGATTCACATGTACCTGAAACATCCATCCGGACCGGGAGACGAGCTACAGACCGAGTACTTTGTGCCGCGTCACCATGCAATCGAAGCCATGAGCACGGTCGAGAGTCTACGCGCTCACTTGGAGCCAATTCTGGACCTGACGGAACTGCGCACAATTGCGGCAGATGCGTTGTGGATGAGTCCGGCCTATGGGCAGGATATCGTGGCGATTCAGTTTAACTGGCACAACGACGGGCCTGGTGTTTCCCGCTTTTTGCCCCTCTTGGAGGAACAGCTTGCACCTTTTGAAGCCCGTCCCCATTGGGGAAAACTATTCGCCACCTCGCCTGCCAGAATACAATCCCTCTATGAGCGCATGGCCGACTTTCAGGTGCTTGCGCAAACCTATGATCCAATCGGGAAATTCCGCAATGCGTTTCTGGATGAGTATATTTTTGTTGCATAGGAAAGGATAAAATCAGGTGGTCAGCTTGACAGCCTGTCAGCCTGTCAGCCTGTCAGCCTGAAATGCTGAAATGCTGAAATGCTGAAGTGCTGAAGTGCTGACCACCTGACAAGCTATTTGACTAAGGAGATTTCAATGAATCCTACGGAGAAGAGAAAACTTGGCCGCACTGATGTCGAGTTGACACGGTTTGGGTTTGGGGCGGCCTCACTTGGCGAGATATTTGACCTGGTGAGCGAGGAGGATGCGGTGGCGACACTGCAAGCAGCTTGGGACCATGGTGTTCGCTACTTCGATACAGCACCTTTTTATGGACATGGCCTCAGCGAACACCGGGTGGGCAATTTTCTGTCTCGACAACCACGACAAGAATTTGTCCTCTCAACCAAGATAGGACGTATTCTCAAAGCCCCGGAAGACAGGTCAAATTTCAAGGTACCCTTCTTCCGAGGGGGACTTCCCTTCGATTTTGACGTTGACTACACCTACGATGGCATCATGCGCTCGGTGGAAGACAGCTTGCAACGGCTGCGGCTCAACAGCATC
>JBCCFC010001070.1:0-4810 GCA_039029935.1 Chloroflexota bacterium | reverse complement strand
CATTCATTTTGGCGGACAAAGGAAAGTATCGCAGGTTGGCTACCTGCGTCACAGATAACCAATCTGTGATACTGGTTTATACTGTCCTATTCAATTCAAAAATAAGACCCGATATGCCCTCATACAATCGGTCCAAATACACACGGTGTATGTACATTCAGTATACATTCATAGGAAACAAACATGGATAGCGAAAAAAAACAACGTCCGTTGTGGTTAACCATCCTCATCTTTGTTGCCATTATTGGCATCTACTACTACTTTGGCATTGACTTAACTGGCAATACCAATAATCAGTCAGCCCAGTCAACACCTGTGCCGACGGCAATATCAGACTCGTCTGCGACACCCGCCCCGAAAGTAACCGTAGACGCATTCCCTGCGATTGCCGGAAGTGGTGGTGATTGGTGGCAGGTATACTTCACCAATCCTGTGTGGGGTGACAATGCCCCGCCGATTGGTAAAGGCGAAGACCTCGATTTAACGGGTACAGTCGCCGAAAAGTTAATCACCTATATTAACAGTGCGCAGCAAACAATTCACATCGCCTCTTTTGAATTTAATCTGACACCTGTGGCCGAGGCACTGATTGCGGCCCACAAGCGTGGTGTTGATGTGCGATGGATGACCGATGACGAGCATGGCATTGAGGCGGATGAGGAAGACGATCATGGTCAGTTTGCGATGCTGGAAGAGGCGGGCATTGAGATTCGTGACGATGCGCGTGGTGGGTTGATGCACAATAAGTTTTGGATTTTTGACAGCCAAACGCTCTGGACTGGTTCAACCAATATCACTGTGAATGGTATGCTACGCAACAATAACAACGTGGTCATCATCGAGTCACCCGATCTCGCGGCCATCTATACACGCGAGTTTGAAGAGATGTGGGCGGGCGAGCATGGGAAACGCTCACCGTCTACTGTTGATCAACAAGCACTTGAGCTTGACGGCACAAGTCTACAGGTACTCTTTGCGCCCGAAGATGAGGTTGGAGAAAAGCTGACAGCGTTGTTATCTCAGGCCGAGAAAAGTATCCATATGATGGCCTTTTCATTCACTTTAGATCAAATGGGTACAGCCGTCATGGATCGCGTTGACAACGGTGTTGAAGTACAGGCAATTTTTGAGACGCGGGGCAGCGAAACTGAATATAGTGAGTTACCGTTATTTTACTGCAACGACATTCCCGTGCGGCAAGATGGCAACCCACGCACCTTCCACCACAAAGCCTTTGTTATCGACGGGAAGACCGTTGCCACAGGGTCATTCAACTTTTCCAACAACGCAAACGAAAGCAATGATGAGAACATCATGATCATCCACAACATCGATATCGCCACGCAATACATCGACGAATTTAACCGACAGTGGGCGAAGGGTGAGGCTCCGGATGCGGAGGATATTGAGTGTCCGTAGTGTAGTGAAAAATGAATAGTGAAGAGTGAATAGTGCTTAACTCAATTTTCACTATTCTTCACTGTTCATTCTTCACTATTCACGCTTCACTGTTTTAAGAAACGCCCATTGCCACCAAATTGTCATAACTAATCTTCAGGCTCTCAAACGGATCACGCTGGCAGATGTCCTGCTCGACGCAGTACCACTCGACGTTGGCCTCGGCACAGGCGGCGAGGATATTGGGCCAGTTCAGGTTGCCTTCCCCGACTTCGGCCATGATCTGTTCATGCCCCTGTTTGATGACCATATCCTTGAGATGGACAGCCGGCATCCGGTTGCTGACACGACGAATCCAGTCCGCTGGGTCTGCACCGCCAAATTGAATCCAATAGGTGTCAATCTCTGCCTGTAGATAACGTGGGTCACTTTCGGCATAGAGAATCTCTAAACCAGATTGGTTGCCCACACGGATAAACTCAAAGCTGTGGTTGTGATAGCTAAAGGTTAAACCCGCATTGTACAGTTTCTCACCCACAGCCGATGCTTCTTGGGCAAATTGGCGGATACCGTCGATGCCATTCTCGACATAGTGACGGGGCATACTGCCGATGGCGACATGTTGGCAGTCCCATAATTTATGTTGTGCAATCACCGAGTCAATGTCATTCCACAAGCGATCATAGGGGATGTGGGTAATGCAAATCTTCAAACCCAAATCATCAGCGACCCGTTTTACATCTTCAAATGGAATATCTGCACCAATGGCAGAAACCTGTACAGCCGTGTAGCCAATTTCGCTGACCTTTTTCATGCTTTCTGTAAAGCCGTCCAGCGTCTTTGTGAATTCGCGCACTGTATATAATTGTGCAGCTAGTTTATTTTGTGTCATAATTTATTTTCTCTTTTGTGAATGGTGGCGTGGTTATGGTTATAACCATGATGCCGTATATTTTTGAACGACATCTATTGTATCCGTTTCATCGTAAATCTTCAATCTTGATAACAAGTAAAAACAGTTGAGGTCTATATATGATTAACAGAAATTACCGTTGGTTACTGTGTCTGGGGTTGCTATCATTTTGGCTTTGTGCATGTCAACCCGTCCCAGAGCCAACTTTGTTGGATGCCCATGCCACAGAGGTTGCGGCTGAAATTTATGCCGAATTGACAGTAGAGGCAGAGAATGCAATGGCGATCAGTGATGATGCTGATAGCAGTGCTGAGATTGGCGATGATGGCGCAACACCTGTGGCATCTACGCCTGAGCCTTCTACGCCTGAACAAACTGACACAGATGCCACAGATGCCACAGATGCCACAGATGCCACAGATGCCACAGATGATAATGTGTTAGGCGACGAGACAGGTGACGATGTAACCTCGGCAGATGATCCGCTCAGTCCAGCAGATATCTTTACACAGATATCGCCTTCAGTTGCCTTTGTCGAAACGAGCATCAGCACGGGAAGTGGTGTACTCATTGAGGATGCGGATGGTCTTCGTTATGTTGTGACCAATGCCCATGTTGTATGGCCCTATGAGAAGGCACGGTTGGTCTTTGGTGATGGGTCGGAATTTGTGGATATCGCCGTCGTTGCATGGGATCATATGTCGGACTTGGCAATCTTAGGACCGATAGAGACGGATATCCCCTCCATAGCGATGGTTGATGGTGAGGACAATGTGATTGGCAGCGATGTATATCTCATCGGTTATCCGGGTGAGGAAGAGCTTTTCCCAGAGCCAACGTTGGCACGAGGGTTGATTTCACGTATCCGTGAATGGGAGCCGATTGCCATGACATACTTCCAGACCGATGCGGATATCGCCGGGGGACAAAGTGGTGGTGTGCTTGTGTCCGAGCAAGGCGAGGTTATCGGCATCTCTGGTTTCCGCTTCAACGAAGCCTTTGCATTGGTTGCCTCTGCTGGTGATTTACTGCCGCGCATAGACGCTATGTTGGCGGGGGAAAATATTGATGGACTGGGAGACCGTCGCTTACCAAGCGTTGACGATGGAGAAGGAATGGATAGTGCCGAATTCACCCTAGAGACATTCTGGAGTGAGCAGATGTTCCTTTTCGATATTCCTGAAGCCAGCGATTTGGAAATTGAGATCGACAGCGAGAATGATTTAGCGATGACGCTGCTGGATGCCTATGGCTATGAGACTGATAGCATGGATGATGGACTCACGGGCGTTGAGGCCCTATCTACCTTTATCCCTGATGCAGGGTATTATTTCTTGCTGATTGAGCAGTATGACTCAAGCGCAGCCGAAAGTCTGATTGAAAGCAATGTTCCTTTTATGCGTTACGATGATCCCGATGATGGCGATGGTAATGGCAACCGGCATGGGCTGGACATTGGCGACACCTTTACGGGACATATGGACTATCCTGGCGATGTCGATACATTTGAGGTTGAGCTACAAGAGGGGCAGGTGATTGACATCTATGTTGACTCGGTGTTGATGGACCCAGCGGTGCGTCTTGAGAATTTGAGCGATCCCAATGAAGAGACGGCGTTTGATGATGATAGTGGTGGAGGTGTCTTTGGCCTCAACTCACAGCTAATCTACCAAGCACCGAACGATGGCCTGTACTCGATTGTGGTCAAGGATGCGATTGAAACCGATATCGGTGGCTACATTCTTAGTGTCCGTGAAGCGGATCCGGATGCGGTTCCCGTCTCTATTCAAACCTATGATGATGACTACAGCGATAGCGATTTGTTGGATTTTGAAGATATAGAGACAGAGTTTGGCTTGATGACAACCTATGTCAGTGATGAATTCGCCTTTACCATTGAACTTCCAGCCGACTGGACGTGGGAGGTTCCAGAGGACGGTATGACGGCCTACTATGCGGGCGAGGAAGGTGGCGTATTGGCAATTGCCGAAGAAGATATGGTTGCGCTGGGCTTTGGCTCGTCATCGTTGGAAGAGTATTCGGAACTTGTGATGACGGTTGTCGAATCTCAACTTCAAGATTTTGAGCTAATCGACATTGTTGATATGAGCACAGAACAGGGGAAACCCGCAGCCATCCTCTATTATAGTGGGCTAAATGGGCTAATGCACTTTGCCCGCTTTGTCTATATGAGCGATGATAGCATCGCCTTCAACGCCACCTACTTTGGCCCAAGAGCCAAATATACCGAACTAGAGCCAATGATTGAGTACTCGTTTAGCACCTTCTACGACTTTGGTGACGAATAGTACAGGCTTGATATATCAAGCCGCTACGAGTAACTCGGTATATTCATTTCGGGAAATCGCCTAATCTATTCAGACTCGTGAGGGGGGTTTTTGGTAAAAAAAAAAAAATTTTTTAAAAATTTTTTTTTTGTTTTTTTCCCCGCGGGCACGGAGTATTTGATACATCTGATACGGTGAGCAAACGCCTCAT
>JBCCFC010001069.1:0-4815 GCA_039029935.1 Chloroflexota bacterium | reverse complement strand
CCGACTATTATAGATTTAACGATTAAATCAATTGACTGATTCAATCCAAATATGCTTTTACAGGGTGGATAGCGCATGGCAAAGGCAAAGGCTGCAAGCGGGACTAAAACTGGGGCAGAAAGTGGCCGTCAAAAAGCACTGGATACAACACTAGCTGGGCTAAACAAGCGATATGGCGACGGCGTCGTCATGAAGTTGGGGGAGACATCTCGATTAAATATCGAAGCCATTCCCACTGGTAGCCTCAGTCTTGATATCGCGCTTGGTATCGGTGGTGTACCGAAAGGTCGTATTATTGAAATATACGGCCCAGAAAGTTCAGGAAAGACAACGGTATGTTTACATATAATTGCAGAAGCGCAGAAAGCAGGGGGCATCTGTGGGTTTATTGATGTCGAACACGCTTTGGATCCATCCTATGCATCAAAAATTGGTGTGAATGTCAATGAGCTTTATATCAGCCAGCCAGACACGGGTGAACAGGCATTGGAGATCACCGAGGCACTGATTCGCTCCGGGGCAATGGATGTCCTTGTGGTAGACAGTGTTGCCGCTCTTGTGCCACGTGCAGAAATTGAGGGTGAAATGGGTGACAGCCATGTGGGTCTGCAAGCACGTTTGATGAGTCAGGCGTTGCGCAAGATCACCAGTGCTGTCAAAACCAGCGGTACATGTATGGTCTTTACCAATCAGTTACGCCAGAAAATTGGTGTCATGTTTGGCAATCCTGAAACCACATCGGGTGGCATGGCACTCAAATTCTATGCCAGTGTCCGTATGGATATTCGTCGGATTCAGTCCATCAAACAAGGGGGCGATGTCATTGGCAATCGCACCAAGGTCACTGTCAAAAAGAACAAAGTGGCCCCACCGTTTAAGGTGGCTGAGTTTGATATCATGTACAATGAGGGCATCAGCACAGTGGGTGATCTAATCGACCTTGGCGTTGAGCATGATGTTTTGACCAAGCGTGGTAGTTTTTATAGCTATGAAGACACTCGGCTGGGACAAGGCCGTGAGAACGCCAAAGATTTTCTCCGCACAGAGAATACGCTCGCAGGTGAAATTGATGGTCATGTCCGCGCCAAAGCTGGGTTACCCGCCAATCCACTTGCTGGTATTGCGGTATCAACAAGTACGCAGCAAGATGAAGTGTTGGAACAGGGTACATTGGCCTAAAGAACTCATAAGGTGAGGATAATCCACTTCCAGAAGGGGTAACAACTGCCTTGGCACGACAAGCAGATTGCATCCCCGTTCTGGAAGGAAATTAGTCGGTTGATATTCAGTTAAGTTTGATCGATTCATAAACGTGGGCTAATTATTCTGGCTCTTTGATTCAATTGTATAGTTTTTTACTCGGGATAAAAAATTAGATTCCTCAGATAGTTCGTTTGCTGGCAATGACAGGTTATTGCGAGTGGTATGATAGTTTGGTTTATGATCATTGTTTGTGAGCCAATATCACAGCACCTGCCATGACGCATAATACACAGCAGTCTTTGCAGCAAGCCAAATGTATCCACGAATTAAAATACATCGAGCAAAACATATTCAAATCAAATTGAGCTATTTTATTTTATATTTACCCTAATTATAGAGGTTATTTGGTTGTGCTGTAGCGATTTGCTACAGCTTTTTTTTTATAACCAAAACGCAATCATTCAAAGGAACTTGCATGGATGAGCTAATCATTTCGATTTTACTGGCTCTCCTTGTCGGGGCACTCAGCGCAATGGTGGCTGGGTTTTATGCCTATAAGAGAGGGACGGACCAGGGCATTGAAAAAGGAGTTGCTGATGAACAACGCAAACAAGAGCAACTCGTTCACAGTGCAGAGAATCAAGCGGCACGGCTTGTATCAGAAGCGGAAAATCAGTCTACACGTCTTGTGTCAGAAGCGGAAGCGAAGGTAGTTCGCATTGTATCCGAGGCAGAGGCAGAGGCGAAACAACAATTATTACTTGTAAAGGAAGAAGAAGTACGATTACGCAATGAGGTTGAGGCGGAGCAAACCAAACGACGACGTGAATCGGATCGGCTTGAGGCGCGTTTACAAGATCGGCTGGATGGTTTAGACCGTAGACAGCAGCAGGTCGAGAATCGTGACCGTAAACAAAATCAACGTGAAAGCAAACTGGACCAGCGGGAACAAAAGCTGGACCAGCGTAATAGTCAATTGGACGAAAAGGCCAAACAAATTGCGCAACTGGATGAGGAGCGCTTGGCCGAGCTAGAACGGGTTGCACAACTGAGCCAAGAGGAGGCCAAACAAGAACTACTGGAAAAAGTTGAGGTGACTGCCCAGCAGGAGATGGCAAAGACTGTGCGCGCAGTTGAAGCACAAACGGCAGAAGAGGCAGATCGACGGGCGCGGGAGATTATCACGCTTGCCATTGAGCGTGTCGCCAGTGAACACATCTCTGAATATGCGATTAGCAGCGTATCATTGCCGTCCGACGAAATGAAAGGACGCATTATCGGTCGTCAAGGGCGTAACATCCGTGCCATCGAGCAGGCTATTGGCGTTGACTTGGTGGTTGATGATACGCCGGAAGCCATCATCATCAGTTGTTTTGACCCCGTGCGTCGCGAAGTGGCACGCATGGCGTTGAGCAAATTAGTGACAGATGGCCGCATTCACCCATCACGTATTGAGGCCGAAATCGAGCGGGCACAACGTGAGATCGAGCAGGTCATTGAAGAGTCGGGTGAGCAGGCCATTATTGAGACGGGGACACAGGGCATCCATCGTGAAATCCGCAAGTTGGTGGGTCGGCTTAAATTCCGCACCAGCTACGGCCAAAATCAGCTCTATCATGCGATTGAAACCGCACATATCGCCGCGATCATGGCAAGCGAGCTACACGCAGATGTAAACGTTGCGCGCTTGGGTGGTCTGCTCCATGATATTGGGAAGGCCGTTACTCATGAGATTGACGGCCCCCATGCCATTGTTGGTGCAGAAATCGCCAAACGGTATGGCATCAACGATGCTGTCGTCAACTGTATCGCCAGCCATCATGGCGAAGTGGAACCGTTGTCCATTGAGGCTGTCATTGTGGCGGCGGCTGATGCTATCAGCGGTGCGCGACCGGGGGCACGGCGTGAAAGCTTAGAGACCTATATTAAACGTGTTTCGGCATTGGAGGAAATTGGCAACAGTTTTGAGGGGGTCAGCCACACCTATGCCATTCAAGCGGGACGCGAAATTCGTGTTCTTGTCCGACCGGAAACAATTGATGACATGTCATCCATCAATCTTAGTAAGGATATTGCACAAAAAATTGAGGATAACCTCCAGTATCCAGGCCAAATTCGTGTGACTGTCATACGGGAGACGCGATCCGTGGAATACGCCAAGTAAAGTTTGAACCAATTCGCAGTTTTTGTCGTTCAATCACTGGATACCTTAATGCGTGTTAAACTAGCAGAGTCTTCCGTTGGAGATTTTTGCTAAACCAAATGTATGAGGGTCTGAAGTCACTCTACGTCAATTGGAGTAACTTACGATCCACTAAATGCTTAGTCGTTAAAAACATGGAACCAGCAGGCATATTTTGGTGTAAAAGAAGGTATCATCTGGCAAATTTGAGATAATAATCTACAAATTTGGTAGACGCAGGGTCTAAGAAAGATATAGAAAAAGAATTTAAAATTTTTTAGATTCACCCGTATCTTTCTTAACAAAGCCACGTCATCTTAAGTGAAGGTGATTGATAAGCTTATCGCACTGGACTACAGATCAATACATCGCCCAAGTATTCTAAGTTGTCTAGTACGTATCAAATGGAAAATTACATAGACAAAAAGAAGATGGAAGTGAGAGTGGCGAAAACTGCGAAACATTGAACTTTACTAAAGGAGGCAAGTTCCATGGCTGAGTTAATTAAGGTCTCTGCACAATCTCGTTCAACATCTGTTGCTGGTGCTATTGCTGGCGTGATGCGAGAACAAGGATACGCTGAAGTACAGGCTATTGGAGCCAGTGCAGTTAATCAGGCCATTAAGGCAATTGCAATTGCACGTGGATATCTCGAGCAGGACAACATTGATTTAACGATCATTCCAAGCTTTACCGAAGTGGATATTGAAGGCAACGAGCGTACAGCCGTCCGCATGTCTGTCTATCGACGTTCACCAGGCGAAGATTTGGTTTATAGCAACGGACTAGATACAATGAATCTGGGTTTCTCAGAGATGTTGTTTCGAGACTAGATGATAGAGTATATGGCTCGATAAATGAGCTTTTGTAAATGGATAGGGTATTGATCTGGTATCTTGCGATATCAGATCAATACCCTATTTTTGTTTCTATTGGTTGGCATTCAGTAGAGACGATAAACTGTTAATTGTTAATACAGATGTTGTGCTGCCGCCTGCATAATCGCACAATTTGAAGCAATATTCTCCAAGAACGAACTCCGCTGTGTTAGGTCGACAATAAAATTAGCACGTTCTTGCAGCAGGTCATACGCGGTTTTGAGTAATGTGTGGGCACGCGGGTCTTGTGCAACCAATAATGTGGTATAACAGGAAAGATAAATCCGAAACGGGTCTTGTGTCTCGTCTACAGTATTCCCTTGGTCAAGATAGGCCAAAATTTCTTCAACATAGCTCATTGCACGGGGAACATCGCCATAGAGCAACGCCAATTGAATGAGTCCCGCCAGCGTCTCCATCACAAGACCATCCATCGACAATTCGCGCGCAATGGCAAGCGTCTGGAGATAGGTTTCATCGGCCACTTCCAGCGGCGGCACGGGAGCTGGCCAGGGAGCATTCGGCGCGTTTCGTTGTTGCCGGCTATCGCCT